>CAZBJT010000020.1:0-12318 GCA_964492215.1 uncultured Planctomycetales bacterium
ATGCGGCCACACAAGCACCACAACCAATGCATTGGGCTGCATCCATGGCCGTATCTGCAATCGGTTTGGGTACCGGAATAGCATTCGCATCCGGCGCTTGTCCAGTTTTAACGGAAACAAAACCACCACTTTGAATGATCCGGTCAAAAGCAGACCGGTCAACCGATAAGTCCTTATTAATAGGGAAGCCTTGGGCACGCCAGGGTTCAATCACTAAGGTTTGGCCGTCTTTAAAATTACGCATATGCAATTGGCACACGGTTGTCCCGCGTATAGGGCCATGCGCCTGACCATTGATCACAGCCCCGCACATGCCGCAAATGCCTTCGCGGCAATCATGATCAAAAGCAATGGGTTCTTTGCCCTCTTTGGTCAGGCGTTCATTGACCACATCGAGCATTTCCAAGAATGACATGGCTGTATCAATTGCGTCGGCTTGATAAACTTCAAACTTGCCGATGCTGTTCTTGTTTTTCTGGCGCCAGACTTTTAAAGTAAGATTAATTGTTTTACTCATTTATAGCTCCGTTGAGCTAAATGCACTTCTTCGTAGGTTAATTCTTCTTTATGCAAGGTGGGTTGCTGCCCCACCCCGTTAAATTGCCAGGCTGCCACATAGGCAAATAAATCATCACGACGCAAGGCCTCACCTTCGGGAGTTTGATATTCTTCCCTGAAATGCCCGCCGCAGGATTCTGCCCGCTGCAAAGCATCAAAAACCAATAACTCACCAAACTCCAGGAAATCCGCCACGCGACCGGCGCGTTCCAAAGCTTGATTTAATTCTTCGCCGGAACCCAGCACACACACATCTTTCCAGAAACGCTCACGGATCTCAGGGATTTTCTTAAGCGCTTCTTTAAGACCGGCTTCATTACGGGCCATGCCGCATTTATCCCAAATTAAATGACCTAATTCACGGTGGAATTCATCCACCGTTGTTTTGCCTTTAATGGACAATAATTTCTTGGTCAATTCACTGACGGTGGCTTCCGCTTTCTGGAATTCTGGATGACTCTTTGTCTTCTCACCTGGTTTGACTTGAGCCAAATAATTACCGATGGTGTACGGTAAAATAAAATAACCATCAGCCAAACCTTGCATCAAGGCGGAAGCGCCTAAACGGTTGGCGCCATGGTCGGAGAAATTCGCTTCGCCCACCACAAAAAGCCCAGGCACATTGCTCATCAAATTATAATCCACCCATAAACCACCCATGGTGTAATGCACCGCCGGGTAAATCATCATCGGCGTCTTATAAGGATTATCCCCGGTAATTTTTTCATACATATCAAATAAATTACTGTAACGTTCACGGATCTTATCTTCACCCAAACGCTTGATGGCATCGGCAAAATCCAAATACACCGCCATGCCGGTATCACCCACACCCTTACCGGCATCACATTGCTCTTTGCCATTACGGGAGGCAATATCACGCGGTACTAAATTACCAAAAGCCGGATACTTGCGTTCCAGGAAATAATCACGTTCATCTTCGGGAATTTCATGCGCCGGGCGTTTATCCCCTGCTTTTTTAGGTACCCATACACGGCCATCATTGCGTAAGGATTCACTCATCAATGTCAGTTTCGACTGATATTCGCCATGCACTGGGATACAGGTGGGATGAATTTGCGTGTAGCAAGGATTAGCAAAGAAAGCGCCTTTTTTATGCGCCCGCCAGGTGGCTGTGACATTACAGCCTTTGGCATTGGTGGACAAATAAAATACATTGCCATAACCGCCGGTGGCCAAGACCACCGCATCACCAATATGGGATTCAATTTTACCCGTCATTAAATCACGTACGACGATACCGCGCGCCACACCATCAATCACAACCAAATCCAGCATTTCCGTGCGCGGGTGCATGATAACAGTTTTCTTGCCCACCTCTTTCATCAACGCCTGGTAAGCCCCCAGCAATAATTGCTGACCGGTTTGGCCACGGGCATAAAAGGTGCGGGACACTTGAGCGCCGCCAAAAGAACGGTTATCCAAATAACCGCTATATTCGCGGGCAAAAGGCACACCTTGGGCCACACATTGGTCGATAATATTATTGCTGACTTCGGCTAAACGATACACATTGGCTTCACGTGAACGAAAATCGCCGCCTTTGATGGTGTCATAAAATAAACGTTTAACAGAATCGCCATCGTTGGGATAATTTTTGGCCGCATTGATACCGCCCTGAGCCGCAATGGAATGCGCCCGACGCGGACTGTCTTGAAAACAAAATGATTCCACCTGATAACCCATTTCCGCCATAGACGCAGCAGCGGACGCCCCAGCTAAACCGGTGCCAACGACCAGCACTTTATACTTGCGCTTATTGGCCGGATTGACCAGTTTAGAGGTGAACTTATGATTGGTCCATTTTTCTTTAAGGGGACCGTCTGGGATTTTGGAATCTAGCATAGGTATTAATGTGTTAATAAATAAACGTAAACAGGGATCGAGCTGTAACCGATCACCATTAATAAAGCAAAAATATGACTGGTCTTTTTAATCATCGGCGTATATTTCGGATGATTATAGCCGCTGGTCTGAAAAAAACTTTCCACCCCATGGCACAAATGCAGACCTAAGAAACACACCGCCACAATATAAAGCAAACCATGCACAGGGTTGGCAAAGGCATTAAAAACCAGCCCATACACCCCATAACTGACCCCGTTAATAAAACTGCGGGGACCATGTTGATCAACTAAAGCAAAATCCATCAAATGCCAGATAACAAAAAAGAAAATATAAGCGCCGCTGTAAGGCATCAAACGGGTCGCTAAAGAACGCTGGCCCACCGGCTTATGCACAGCATAACGGGTCAGACCGCCCCGGGCTTTGATATTTTCCATGACTAAAAGATAGGTAAAAATCACGTGAATCAAAAACACAACCAAAAGGCCTATGCGCGGCACCCACAACAAAGCACCTAAGCTATGTAATTTATGGGCATAAGCATTTAAGGCCTTAGGTCCGCCATAAATGAATAAGTTGCCGCCTAAATGCGCAATAATAAAGATAATCAATAAAAGACCGGTAACAGCGACGATTTGTTTTTTAGTGATGGAACTATTAAAGGTTAAGGCGGGTGCAGACATGAATTCATTATAATAAAGCATCAGGGGCTGACAAGACAAATCTAAAACCTTTTAAATTTGAATTATCAGCCCCTTATCAACTTTGATTCTCTAAACCAACATCATCTATGGGAATGATCATCCCGATGGTCATCCCGATGGTCGTCTCTATGATCGTTTTGTTTTTCGTGGCCATGCCAATGATTACGCCCATCATTCGACCTATCAATCTGGACAACCTCATACCCGCGACCGGCCGGCCTATAATAAGTAGAACCATACCTGAAGAATATTTCACCATCAATCTCAACCCGTTCATAACTAGGAGGCGCGTTGTAAATAACCGCTCCAACAGGGGCTTGAACAACAACATAGCTGCCCGGAGCGCCTGTATAAAAAACACCCTGGTCATAATAATACCTGTCGCTACCGACAACAACCTCGGTATACGTTCTTTCATGCCTCTGCTCAGCATGCCCGCTATTCACAACTAAAGAACCGGAGGCATACGCGGGTGTCGGTTGGTTTAAATAACCTACAAATAAAACAGGAAGAATCAGCAATATCTTATATTGATACATAATAATCTCCTTTTTGAATGTATATGCTTATTGAACGGTACGTCTAATAGAAGAAGCAACATCACGCCCGGTTGATTTTATATCTCCTCCCAATGTGCTTCTAAAAAGAGGCCGGTCTCCAGCAATAGCCCAAACTACAAAGACTATCAATAAAAGTGTCAAAACACCTGTGGGGCCATATCCCCAGGATTTACTATGCGGCCAGGCAGGAAAAACACCGGCGATCAAAACAATCACTACCAACAGCAATAAAGTTTCTGTACTCATTTAATCTCTCCTTTATTTTTATAAATAACACTAAAGCAAGCATTTACTAACTTGACGATAGTATTCTAGTGGGAGGTCAAAACAGAATCAATTGTACTAAGGTATACAGAAGCGAATTAAATGCGACCTGCAGAAAAAGGTAAGATATTTTACCAAATAGGTTTGCGGTAAACGCCGACTAATTCGCTTTGGGCGACAATGTGGCCGCGCATGGCTTTTTCTAAGTCTTTCATGGTCATGCCGTCATTGGTCATGAGGATAACATCCAGCGCATAGGCACGAAAGATATAGTGATGCTGTTTTTCATCCGACGGGCAGGGGCCGGCATAATTGTACTTACCGAAATCATTAAGGGCTTGATATTCGGGGTTAATATTTTCAGGAAGCTCTGTTGTATTAGGCGGGATATTATAAACCACCCAATGCACCCACACCCCTTCCGGCGCGTCTGGATCATGCACGGTGATGGCCAGGCTTTTGGCTTTAGCCGGTGTATTTTGGAACTTGAGTAAAGGATTGGTATCTGAACCCTGGCAGGTGTACTTTTGCGGTATATCACTATTAGCTTCAAAGGCAGTACTGGTTAATTGGAATTTACCTGCCGGTGCCGGCGCTTTAGGCGCTTTCTCGGCAGCGTGCGCATAAAATGGAAAAAGCACAACAACAAATAAAACCAATAATCGACGCATATTAAGCTTCCTGGTATTTTTCTTTTAACGAAGTAATAACATTGATATCCGCTAAAGTTGTCACGTCCCCTAAAGCCCGCCCTTCAGCCAAATCACGCAAAAGCCGGCGCATGATCTTGCCCGACCGGGTTTTAGGTACATCAGCGGTAAAAATGATCTTTGCAGGCCGTGCAATAGCACCGATCTTTTCACTCACGTGATTCTTTAAAATATCTTCGGTTTTAGCATCGCAAGGATGCCCTTCTTTTAAAATGACGAAAGCGGCAATGGCCTGCCCCTTAATATCATCCTTCACGCCAACGACAGCCGCCTCAGCCACCATGGGATTATCAACCAAAGCACTTTCCACTTCAGCGGTCGAAATATTGTGACCAGCCACCAGCATAATATCATCCACACGGCCTAAAAACCAAAAATAACCATCTTTATCGCGCTTGGTACCATCACCCGCAAAATAGCTATTACCTGACCACTTGCCCCAATACGTTTCTTTATAACGCTGCTGGTCCCCCCAAATGCCGCGCAACATCGACGGCCAGGGTGACATTAAGCTTAAAAAACCGCCGCCCGCAGGAATAATTTGGCCTGCTTCATTAAGGATTTGTGCATCAATGCCAGGCAATGGTTTACCTGCAGAACCGGGCTTCATGGGTGTAACACCAGGCAACGTGCTAATCATGATCGCCCCTGTTTCTGTCTGCCACCATGTGTCGACGATAGGGCATTTGTTACGGCCAATATGCTCATGGTACCACATCCACGCTTCCGGATTAATCGGCTCACCAACGGAACCTAACAGACGTAAAGTAGAAAGATCACAACCACGCGGGAATTGCTCGCCCCATTTCATGAATGCACGAATAGCCGTGGGTGCCGTATAAAAAATTGTGGCTTTATATTTTTCAATGATCTTCCAGAAACGGTCACGGCCAGGGAAATCAGGGGCTCCCTCGTAAATGATCTGGGTAGCGGCATTCGACATCGGCCCATAAACAATATAACTATGCCCGGTCACCCAACCCACATCCGCCGTACACCAAAAAATATCATTAGGCTTTAAATCAAAAACCCAATGCATGGTGGTATTCACACCGGTCAAATATCCGCCGGTGGTATGCACAATGCCTTTGGGCTTTCCGGTTGTCCCCGACGTATAAAGGATAAACAATACATCTTCGCTGTCCATCGGTTCCGGCGCACAATAATTAGCCACGGTGCGTATCACATCATGGTACCAATGGTCGCGCCCGCTTTTCATAGGCGTCTCGACCCCGCAGCGATGCACCACAATCACATCTGTCACCGAAGGCGTTTGGGCTAAAGCCACATCTGCCATGGTTTTAAGCGGTACGATATTCCCCCTCCGCCAGCCGCCATCAGCGGTAATTAACAACTTCGCTTGAGCATCATTGATGCGATCACGTAAGGCTTCGGCACTAAACCCGCCAAAAACCACGGTATGCACGGCCCCAATCCTGGCACAGGCCAGCATGGAAAAAATAGCTTCCGGGACCATGGGCAAATAAATAGCGACCCGATCGCCTTTTTTAATACCGAGCTGCTTTAAGGCATTAGCTAATTTATTAACTTCCAAATAAACCGCTTCGTAAGTGAACGTGCGTTGATCGCCATTCTCACCTTCCCAGAGAAGAGCAGTTTTCTTTCCTAAATTAGCTTTTAAATGACGATCGAGGCAATTATACGAGGCATTGATCTTCCCGCCGACAAACCACTTAGCAAAAGGCTTATCCCACACTAGAGCCTTGTCCCAAGGTTTAAACCAATCGAGGCGCTTGGCGCATTGCTCCCAAAAAGAGACCGGGTCTTTTTGCGCCACTTCATAAAGAGAGTTATTTTTAATATTAGCTAAATTACAAAACAACGGGGATGGTTCAAGGATGCGGGTTTCTTGCAAAAGATCATCGACTTCAGTTTTCAAAGGCTCCATCTTGCCATTTCCTTACCTTTTGATGTTTGTCATGATGGCCTTAAATTTAGGGTGTTCAGACGTTTTCAGCAATTCACACATGGTCATTTCAGCCGTGGCAATGGTCGCACCCTCATCGCGCATACGCGCAATGGCCAGCTCTTTATTGTCCTGCGTACGGGAAGAAACCGCATCCGCAATTAAATGAACATCATAACCATGTGTACGTAAATCACAAACCGTTTGGTAAACGCACACATGGGTTTCAATACCGACGACAATAATCTGCCGGCGGTTGATCGCCTTTAAATGCTCGAGAAATTCCGGACAGCGGTAACAGCTGAAGCTTTTCTTATGAATAGGCTTAAGCACAGGAAAGAGCAAATTTTTGATCGGTTCAACCGTCTCCCCAATCTTTTCCGGCGCTTGCTCTGTCCACAAAATAGGTAATTCTAAAAGCTGGGCCGCCCTAATCATGCGTTCAAGGTTAGCAAATAATCGCTCATGATCATACATCAGCGACGCTAACTTGCCTTGAACATCAACCACCAGCAAAACTGATTCTTCAATATTAAACACAGATTAATAACCATTCGTTGAGGCAACCACCGGTGCAGGCGCATCCGGTGTCACTTCCACAATACCGCAACCCACACGACCGCCGGCATTACCGGTTGGTTGGCTAAAATCGTCTTCTTTTTCATGCAAGACCAGCGCTTTACCGCCAACGGCATAGGTGCCTTCTTTTAAAGAAACACCCGGCAAAAATTCTTTTAATGTACCGGTACCATCGGCACCGACTTCAATATTCCCCATATCGCCGGCATGTGCATGCAAATGCCCGTCTTTGGGTAAAAAACCATGAGCTACTTTATCCGGATTAAAATGCCCGCCCGCTGCTTTGCCGCTGTCCTCGCAAGAACCGTTTTCATGAAAATGAAAACCATGTTTGCCTGGTGCGGCATTGGCAACGGTCGCTTCAACCGTCAAACCATTGTTTTCTTCTGTCAATTTAACTTCACCGGAAATCTTGGAATCCGGCGTCGTACCTTTAATGGTTACTTTGCCTTGAGCGGCAAAGACCGGTGACATACAAGCCAAAGAACTGATCACTGTTAATAATAAATATTTACGCATACGTCCCCCTTTAGTTAATCTCAATGCCAACCGGGCAATGATCGGAACCCATCACTTCTTTTAATATAAATGCTTTTTTTAAACGCGGCAACAGATTTTGAGACACAAAAAAATAATCAATGCGCCAGCCCACATCCCGCGCCCGGGCCCCGGTTTTATAATCCCACCAGCTATAATGGCCGCCTTCTTTGACAAAATGACGGAAGGTATCCACATAACCGCAACTAACAAACTTCGTCATCCACTCGCGTTCTTCCGGAAGAAAGCCGGTATTTTTCTCATTCTGTTTCGGCCTAGCCAGATCGATCTCCGTATGGGCCGTGTTCACGTCCCCGGTAATAATAATACCCTTGCCCGCCTTACGCAGCTTTTCTACTTTCTTTAAAAAAGCATCATAAAAACTCATTTTAAAAGGAACCCGCTTATTACCTGCACCGCCATTGGGGTAATAAATATTGAACAATATAAAATCACCGTAATCAGCCATCAAGGTACGGCCTTCGCTGTCGAACTCTGCTACTCCCAAACCTTCAGTGACAGACAAAGGTTTTATCTTTGTATAAATGGCCACACCGCTGTAACCCTTCTTCTCAGCAGCAGACCAAAATGAATGATAACCGGCGGGCTTAATAATATTTTCAGCTAATTGATCGGGATGGGCTTTGGTTTCCTGCAGGCATAAAACATCAGGTGATTCTTTTTGCATCCACTCAAAGAAACCTTTTTTCTCAATGGCACGGATACCATTGACGTTAAAAGAAATCAATTTCATGGTGTCTCTATTTTCTTAATCTCAGGGGGAGAAATAATGCCGGCGGAAACAACCATCTTAAGCGCCTCTTCCACCGTCCAACCCGGATCCATCGTGAGCGAAGGTTTCACTAAAAACATAAAACCGGCCGTCAAATGAGGAACAGCCGGAACAAACACTTTATAAAGTTCTTCGCCGGTGCGGGCATCTTTTACCGTACCGGTAATAAAAGCCACCGCCCAAATGCCGGTATTATTATAATCAACCAAAATTGCCCGTTGAAACGCCTTCTTATCCCCCGTCACTGAAAGGCTTTCAGAAAGCTGCCGGCCTACCCCATAAATAGCCTTAATAAAAGGAATGCGTTCGCTGATATTTTCGATCAATTTAAAAAACTGACGGCCAACCACATTGCTGACAATAAGCCCGATAAAATACAAACACACCAACACCAATAAAATACCAAGCCCGGGGATATGACGGATATCGATAAACCTGCCAATAAAACTCATGACGCGGCGGTCAATCAACACATAAAGCAATTGCAGGGCAAAAACAGAAAGTAAAATGGGGATAATCGCTAGAAGACCACTGAAAATATATGTACGTGCATGCTTGAGGAAGTTTTTCATAAGGTAATTATATTAACATATAATTACCGGGTAGGAATGAAAATCTTAGGAGAGATATGTTAAATCGAATGCATTAGGGATGTGCGTTATCTCTAAATCTGCATGTGGCCCCTCTTGAATGCAAATTACATCAAAACGGCAAAGGATATTGATTGAATGGAATTTATATTTCAAGTAACATAAAGCCACCTGAACTATTTTTCGTCTTTTAAAGTAATGGACCGCTTCAATTGGCATTCCCTGCTGGGTTGAACGGCGTGTTTTAACCTCTACAAAAATGATGCAGCGCCCGTCTTGGGCTATTAAATCAATCTCACCGATCCTATTACGAAAATTCATCTCCAATATCTTATAACCTTTATCCAATAGATATCTTCGAGCCATCTCCTCACCGTGCCGGCCTAATGACTTATTGTGCATGGTGCGCATTTTTCTCATTCTCCCATTTGCTTAATGGTTTTAAATCGCTCATGATCAGCCTGGTCCACAATAGATACAGATTCCTGAGCATAATCATGGATTAACTCTTTTTCTCCCGCCAGGGAAACCATTTCTTCTTTTACAAATTGCCTTCTATTTTCAATAAAAGTCTTATAAACCGGGTCAACCCTCGGACTTTCTAAAGCACGCCGCAAATATTCATCTGCTTCCATATAACGTTGAATTGTTTTCATATAAGCTAAATGTGAAGCTAGCCGCGCCTCGGCCATAACTTGTTGAGTTGATGGTAACAAAGCTAAATTTCGAACCTGGTATTCCCCTACATATACGCCCGGCACAGACAGCCTATCCAAACTATCCTGATTAACACTAAGTGTGCTTATAAATTCTTTAACCAATGAGTCGATATCATCCATATATTGTTGGCGCTCTTCTTCAAAAATATCTCCCGCCCGTTTTAAAGGACCATTAAACGCGTAATTATCCTTATTTAAGGACACATCACCGGTAATATCAACAATAGGCGCACCTTTAGATCCCTGCATGGCCACCCTGGATAAAGAATTCTTTATAATACCGTCGCTAACATTCGTCCCTCCCACCAAAGAACTAAAAACTTCCTTATTACGGCAACTATTAAAGGCCTGATCAATAGATGCATTGGCATTTGTATTTAAATAGTCATTAATGCACAGAAATCTTGACCGCATTACCAAATCAGCAAGCTCATCTTGAGATCGATTATTTAGTTGATCATATTGCTGGGAACGGATACTCATCTTAAGCAAAGCTGTGGTATAAAAATGCTTCAATAAATCCGCTTCCACCGGAGAGCTGTACTCCAAAAGCATCAAACTGTTCTTATCGCCGGTTCTGCCTGTGGATTGATCGACCATTTGATTAATCTTAGTTTGATCGAATCCTTTATTCTGTAAATAAGCCTTTATATTTCTATCCAAATCGAAACTACCATACTGCTTGGAAATGTCTCCACTGCCATTATCGGTATTCTGATGATAATTCCCCCCGCCTAAATCCGATGCTAAGGGATAATCTTCCCCATGACGGTAATAATCACCCCGCAAATCATTCTTAAGTGCCTCTTGAAAAGCTTTCATCCCCGGCTTATTGTCATCTATTTCTGCCGTCTTAAAAACATCGGCCGATAAACACATAGGCCAAATAAAAATTAAGCCGATGACCAATGAGTACCTCACAGCTTCTTCTCCGATAGATGCTCTAATGCTTTTTGAGCTTGCTCTATCTTTGCTGTTTTAGCCTTTTGCCAATCCAAATATGCTTGAGCTGTTTGGTCGTTAGGGGTTTCCAATAAAGCGAGCACAGCTGGCGGTGGTTCATAATATGTTACATGGCCGTCTTGCCCAATGATCGGCTCGCGCCAATCCATTATCTTTTCTTCCTTTTTTCCAAATTCCTGTTTAAGCGAGGCCTCATTAAAATAATCCACCCTCCCTAAATCAAAAGGATGTGCCCAGGCCACCACGCTCCAGGTCAGAAATATAATCAGATACAGCAACATAGCCTTCTTTCCTTTGTTGTTGTCCTTCATATCTAAAAATATATGTTAAGGGTGCCGCAACATGATCTTCTTCACGGTATGAATTTCCAATGTCCCATGTATATTCCAAATTATTCGGCCAGTTCAGTATAGTGGTTGTACTAAACTGTTTTAATTCTTCCATACTGCCGCTGACAATAATCTTAATGCTCCATGAGCGGTGATCTTTCTTGAAGCTGCTAATATCCCGCATCGCTGCGGTATAGGCCGGAGACATCGCACTTAAAAGCATATAAATGATTATTTCTTTGGAATTGGATGCAATAGATGATTTCTCCTCAATTGTTTGCTCTGCAGGCACGGATGTTGATTCCGGAACATGCTGCTGTTCCTGGCAAGTGGTACAGGCATGAAAGGCGGTTTGTGCATAAGCATTGCTGCAACCGCTCATGCTAACCACTAATACTGCGGCAACACTCATGGTAATGCCAGTACGTCCACACATAACGTCCGTCCTTTGAATAAAAACTCCGTTCCATGTCGGTCAAATTAATGCCCATATGTATACATGATGATTTACTGGGATAAATTAACTGCACTTTATCTATTAGCAGCGGCACCTCTGTGGCAATTCCTAATTCAGGATGCATGCGATCCACTCCTTTGATACAAGTAGCAATAGATGCCGTCATAGGACTTGAATGGATCATAAATCCCGTACGGGGAAATAACGGCCCCCAAAGCCCTATTTTAGGCCATTGCCACTTAACTTCTCCTTTGCCTGTACGCCAGCTTTCAGTATTCTTCTCTGAATAAAAGGGATATACATTCGGCAAAAATGAAAAACAGGCAAGATCCAATAAAACGCCTGGTTTAAAAGGAAGGATATGTACTTCATTAAATTGCAGGCCTCCACCATTCATATCCTGATAAGAAGAGCCGCTACTCGGCTCCAAAACATCATCGTGCGACATTACACGTACAGCTTTACGTGAAGCTTCCAATAATTCAGTTTTTCTTGTTTCAACACTTTGGTCCCTCAATATGTATTCACCCGGGGCCTTAACCGATTCCATTAAAAATTCGGGCGCCCAATAACGCAATTTAATTCCGACAAAAGGTGGATTGGGTGTTGGGCAGAGGCTCGCTTGCATATCGAAACACTGCTTGTCCGGTGCGCTTGAGAAATTAAGTGATGCCTCAACCTCGGCTACATCTTTCTTACCGATACCCGTATACGCACCTGAAATATCCTGAGCAAATACAGGGGTCGTATAAAAAATAAAAG
>CAZBJT010000021.1:0-11783 GCA_964492215.1 uncultured Planctomycetales bacterium
GGCAAAATAGAAAAAGAAAATATCTAAAGAAAGAAAAGCGGCATAAGTACCGGCGATCATAATGAGGAAAAGAATGTAATATTCTTTTACCCGTTCCTTAATGCTTGCGTTGACCAAAACGCCGGCAAAAGAAGCGACCCCGAGCAGCACTAAAAGCAGTGAGTTGATGCCATCGACACCTAAGTGATAAGAGATGCCTAAAGAGGGAACCCAGGGAATGTTCTCGACAAATTGAAAGCCACCCGCCACATGATCGTAAGCCGCAAATACCCAAACAGATAAAAGGAAAGGAAGTAAAGTAAATGCAGTTGATACCTTACGGATCAAACAGGTTTTATCGGCAGGTATAAAGAAAAGAATACCTAAACCTATCATTGGCAGTAAAAGGATCCATGACAGTGGATTAGCGATCATCATAATTTAGTCACCATCATAAAAAAGAGATAAACAACGCCTAACACAAAAACCAACGCATAGAATTGCACCAACCCTGTTTGCAAGCGGCGTAACATATTACCGGCAGCCTTAGCGGTAGAGGTGACGCCATGCACACCAAACCCAACAATAAATACTTTTTCAAACCAGGAGAGCAATAAAGCAAAGTTTTGTTGCACACGGTCTACATACCAGGTGTAAAAAGTATCAAAGTAATATTTATTTTTCAAGATGGTATAGAAGAAACCAAGCCGTGTTTCTAATGGATCGCGGATCGGGCGTTTGCCATACAGCGCATATGAAACACCTAAACCTAAAAGGGCCAAACAGGAAGAAATAATAGCTACCTGCATGTTCAGGTGGGGATGCTCACCTTCCGGATATAAGAAATTAGGGATTCCGATAAAACCACCAGCGACGGAAAGTATGGCTAAAAAGATTAATGGTAAGGTCATGATGGCCGGAGATTCATGGACTTCGTGACTATGACCATGGTCTTTTTTATGATCGGCAGCTTCCGGTTTACCCCAAAAGGCAACCCAGAATAAACGTCCCATGTAAAAGGCGGTCAGCGCAGAAGCAAAACTGGCTATCCCATAGAGTAACATGTTGTGCTCACGGGCCAGGGCTAAAATTTCATCCTTACTCCAGAAGCCGCTCAAGGGGAAAATACCGCAAAGGGCCAGTGTGCCGATCATGAAGGTAAAACCGGTGATCGGCATTTTCTTTAAAAGCCCCTGCATGTTCCAAATGTTTTGTTCATGATGAAGCCCATAGATGACACTGCCGGCGCCTAAGAAAAGCAAGGCTTTGAAAAAGGCATGCGTGGTTAAATGATACATGCCGGGCATGGGACCGCCTAAACCTAAAACCATGACCATCAAGCCTAATTGGCTTAAGGTTGAATAAGCCAAAATGCGTTTAATGTCATTTTCAACCACGGCCAAGGTTGCTGCCATAAGGGCGGTGATACCGCCGACATAAGCGATAACAGTGAGTACCGTTGTTAAGGGTTCGAAAATAAAATAAGTACGGGCCAAGAGATAAATACCAGCCGCCACCATCGTTGCCGCGTGGATCAAGGCACTGACCGGTGTGGGGCCTTCCATGGCATCGGCCAACCATACATGTAAAGGAATTTGAGCACTTTTACCGACTACACCGCAGAAGAGCAATAAGGCGGCAATGGTAAGTAAATGAGGATCCATTTGGGAAACCACACCTGCGAGCTCAGTAAAATTAAAGCTCCTGGCATGGCCGGCAACCCCGGAAATGCTCCATAATAAGAGAATGCCGCAAAGGAATCCAAAATCAGCAAAACGATTGACCATGAAAGCTTTGACTGCAGCATCAGCGGCGGATGGCTTGTGATACCAGAAACCGATGAGCAAATAAGAGCTTAAACCAACCAGCTCCCAAAAGATAAAAAGCTGAATGAGATTATTCGAAAGGACAATACCTATCATAGAGAAGGCAAACAAGCTTAAGAAAGCAAAGAACCGCGGCATGCTGGGGTCATCAGCCATGTACCCTTTAGAATAGATAAAAATAGAACTTCCGACGCCAGTCACAACTAACATCATCATGATGGCCAGAGGATTAACAAGCACCCCAAAATCAATGTTGAGGTTGCTAAATTGGATCCAGCTGATGGATTGTTGGAATTCAAGGGCCGGATGAGCATTAAAGATTTGCATGGCCATCAAGACCGTACAGACAAAGGAGGTTAGGATGCCGGCAATGGCAATGAGGGAACTGAATGTCTTAGAACGCAGGAAAAACAACGTGATAAGGACGCAAGCGACCAAGGGTGCAAAAAAAGCTGTCCAGGCCATGCAGGGGTTTACCATTTTAATTCCTTTAATTCATCGGCTTGGATCGTCGCAAACCGATGATACATCAAAACGATAATGGCAAGCCCGACAGCCACTTCTGCGGCAGCAACCAAAATAACAAAGAAAACGATCAATTGCCCGGAATAATCGCCATTAAAGCGTGAGAAGGCCACAAAGGACAAATTAGAGGCAGCCAGAAGTAGCTCTAGGGAAAGCAGGACTTTAAGCACATTGCGGCTGGTCATAACACCCACAATGCCGACTGAAAAGATAATACCGCTTAAAAGAAGATAATGCCCTAGCCCGATCATGATGATTTTAAGGCTCCTTTAGCCAATGAAACGATCCCGAATACGGCGATCAGTAAAAGCAATGAGGTCAATTCAAAGGGAAGCAGGTAATCCGTAAAAAGGATTTTACCGATGACTTCAATGGTGCCGCGCACGGTTGAAGGTTCCGTGGTAGCTGGGATGCTTAAGAAACTTTTTATGGCTAAAAAGGCTTCTGATGCAAACATCACGCCAACCAAAGCGCCCAATAAGCGAAAACGGCTTTGCTCAGTTGTGGTGAAAGTCGGCGCATTAAGGTTTAAGCACATGACCACGAAAAGGAAGAAGACAAGAACGGCCCCTGCATAGACCAGCAGGAGGATGACGCCGACAAAAAATGCTTCCAGGAGTATAAAAAGAGAAGACAGGGAGAAAATAGCGACGACCAATGATAAAACATTGTAGAGCGGGTTACGGGCCAGGACAACGCCAAGGCTGCCCAGGACCATGGTTGTTGCAAAGAAGTAGAAGAAGAGAGAATGTATATTCATTTAAAGAAATCTTACTTTCAGGAATTATAAAGCTATGTTGTATACAATTAATATAGAAATAATCGCAATCTTGTCAAGATATTGTGCTATTATTTTGCTTATGTCAGAAATAAGAAACTCATTTGGTTTGACCAAAGTTAAGCAAATCATCGCTATTTCTTCCTGTAAAGGCGGGGTGGGAAAGTCTACTGTCGCCGCCGGTTTTGCCCGTTCCCTATATAAGCAGGGTTTTAAGGTGGGGCTTTTGGATGCGGATATTCACGGGCCCTCTGTTCCGACATTGTTTAATTTGACCTCCGGCATCAAAGTTTATTCCAATGAATTTCACATGATGGTCCCCATTGAAGCCGAGGGTTTGAAATTAATGTCCTTTGGTTTTTTGCTTGGCGATGCCCCTGCTGTGATGCGTGGACCCATTGTTACCCGTTATATCCAACAACTATTGCTTCAAACCGATTGGGGTGAGCTGGATTTTTTGATCATCGATATGCCGCCGGGAACCGGTGATATTCAATTGACCATTACTCAGTCTGCGCGTTTGACCGGGGCGGTGATTGTTACCACCCGTCAGACATTGTCGCTGGTTGATGTGGCGCGCGGCATTTTAATGTTTGAAAAGGTGAGTGTTCCCATCTTGGGCATTATTGAGAATATGGCCTATTTTGTTTGCGGATCCTGCCATGAAAAGCATTATCTTTTTGGCGACAGCCATACGCTGGAAAAACGTTTTGGTGTAAAGACATTGGTTGAGATTCCTTTGATTGCTAATCTTGCCTTGGAGCCATATATGACCGCCGGTGCAGAGGCCATGCTAAAAGCATTGCACGCCCAAGCACAGAATAAAGAAAGTCTTCCGCAGGCCAGTTTTGATGCGGAGCATATTTATTTGAAATATGCCGACGGTCGGCATGTGCAGGTGAGTAATCATGATGTGCGTTTAAATTGCATGTGTGCTTTATGTGTTAATGAATTGACCGGCCAGAAATTAATTACACCTGCCAAAATACGGCCTGACATCGCCCCCAAAGAAATTGTGCCATTGGGTAATTATGCACTTAGCATCACCTGGAACGATGGTCATTCCTCAGGGATATACCCCTACTCGATGTTCCTGCAACCATCTGCGAAGTGATTATTATTTTGGCTTGACCTTTCCGGGATATATTTTAGACTGGTTCAATTGAAGTGGTATTGATGTGAAAATTTGATTCATAATTTGGTTACAGTCTTAATATGAAAAAAATTGTTAAGAAATTTGTAATATTAAAATCTAAAAACCTCGTTGAGGATATCCGTAAGCTCATCAATACGGCTCATCAGCAAGTTGCCCAAGCTGTCAACTCTTCCTTAGTTATTTTATATTGGAATATTGGCAAAAGGATTAAGACCGAAATTTTAAAGGAAAAAAGGGCAGAATATGGTGAGGAGATTTTGCCGACACTGTCGGCAGAATTGGTGCCTCTGTACGGGGAGGGATTCAGTCCTCGCAATATATCCAGAATGATCAAATTTGCGGAATTTTTTAATGATGAAAAAATAGTGACGACATTGTCGGCAAAATTAGGTTGGAGTCATTTTGTTGAGCTTTTGCAGGTAAAAAATGAGTTGGGCCGTCAATTTTATGCTGAAATTTGTCATATTGAGCAATGGAGTGTAAGAACCTTACGTCAAAAAATAGCAGGTATGCTTTTTGAACGTACGGCTATTTCGAAAAAGCCCGAGATATTAATTAAGAAAGAACTTGCTGAATTAAGACAGCAGGGGGAAATGACTCCTGATTTGGTTTTCCGTGATCCTTACATTTTAGATTTTCTTAATCTTAAAGATAGCTACAGTGAAAAAGACTTGGAAACTGCTATTTTACGTGAATTAGAAAAATTTATTTTAGAACTAGGTAAAGATTTTTCCTTTGTGGCCCGCCAAAAACGTATTATTCTTGATGGAAAAGATTTTCACATTGACTTATTATTCTACCATCGAGGATTACGCCGATTGGTTGTCGTAGAACTCAAGCTGGATCAATTTAAGCCTGAGTTTAAGGGCCAGATGGAATTATATTTACGCTGGTTGGATAAATATGAACGTAAATCTCAAGAAGAGCATCCTTTGGGGCTTATTTTATGTATTGGTAAATCCCAAGAGCAGGTTGAACTTTTGGAATTAGGTAAAAGTGGCATACGAATTGCTGAATACATGACTGAATTTCCTTCGAAGAGTGTTTTAGAGGGGAAGCTTCATGAGGCGATCAAAATAGCGCGAGATCAAATTGAGAATCGTAGTTAAAGGTTGAGATTATAATGGGAATTAAGATTTCTAGGGTTAATCTTTGGGGTATAGGTGCAGGTATTATTTATGGCCTTTGTATGCGTTTGATTTTTGGCGAAGAGGGAGCCTCGAAGTCTATTGGAATTTATACGGTTTTTACTGTAATGTCCATTGGTTTTATATTCTTTGTTCCTTTGGCTTTAGGAATTTTGACTGTGCGATTTGCTTTAAGACCATCTTGGGTATATAGCATTTTTGGCCCTTGGATTTCGGTCGCTTTGTTTATTGCTGCAAGTATTATGTTTAAATGGGAAGGTTTTATTTGTGGGATTATGGCTGCGCCGATTTTCTTAGTTATGGGGAGTATTGGTGGGATTATAATGAAAGTTATTCTAATGTTGAATGGGTCTAAAAGAGCATATATATTTACAGGCTTTTTATTCTTGCCTTTTATTTCATCTGGTATTGAAAGTCAATTTGTTGTGCCTCCAACACAACGGCTAGTACCTACTCAAATTATTATTAATGCTCCCGTAGATGTTGTATGGAATAATATTATACGCATTCCTAAAATCCAGCCTAAGGAGCACCATTTAAGTTTTTTCCAATCCATGGGTTTTCCAAAACCGATTGAGGCTACTCTTTCACGTGAAGGTGTAGGTGGCGTTCGACATGCTACTTTTGAAGGCGGACTTTTATTTATAGAAACCATTACAGAATGGCAAGAAAAAAAGAAATTGGTTTTTTCTATTAAAGCCAATACAGAATCTATTCCTCCCACTACTTTAGATCAGCATGTAAAAATAGGTGGTGAATATTTTGATATGTTGGAGGGAGACTACGAAATTGAACCAATTGGAAGTAATAAGGTTATTTTACATTTAAGCAGTACGCAACGGTTGTCGACTAGGTTTAACGCTTATGCAGGCTTATGGACTGAAGCGGTTATGAGAAGTATTCAAAATTATATTTTAGTCATCATTAAACAGCGGTGTGAAGGTAAAGGAAGTAAATAACAGTACTAACTAACATTTGCCGGCAATTAAATTTGATTTTTTTAGAATTAGTCGCAAAATGGGTACATTGCAATTTTTAATAAAATTAGGAATTTGACAAAAGTATATTAAACTCAAGTAGTTGTAATTCTTGGAGAGGTGGTCGATTCTCTTAAATAAATTTAAGGAATCGACACAACTCTTTCCACTTTTTAAAAATAATTTGAAAAAGTAAATTGTGGTAATGGAGAGGTGGCAGAGTGGTCGAATGCGGCGCTCTCGAAAAGCGTTACCCGGGGTAACTTGGGTCGTGAGTTCAAATCTCACCCTCTCCGCCATTTTTATATAAGGAAACCATGTTAAAGTTAAAATTAATATTAGCGGCCTTGTTTATTCCATTTTTAGTGTTCTTCCTGCTATTTGCCTGGAGGCTTAAAGAAAAACATGACTATCCTTACAAGATGGTTTTAGCCAAAGAGATCCGTAAGGTGATGAGTCGGATGATGTTTGATGTGCGTGAGGCCAAGCAGGCGAGCATCAGGGAAGTGCCGTTAGACGGGCAATGGCATAGCCGTATTGCTTTTGACAGGATTGATGAGGGGCTGGTTGAATATGTGGTGCTTGAAGACCACCTGATACGTTTAAACCATAACCATACGGAACCGGTGGCCCAGTATATTTCTTCCATACGCATACGCCGTCCCACCAATGAAGCGGATGTGCTGGAAATCCAAATTAAAGCAAAAAAAGGTGTTTCCTTGATGTCCAGTTTTAAAATAAGGGTGCGTAATTGACCATGAACATCCATGATGCCTGGGAAAAGGCTTTAAAAGAAACTGATATTGTTCGCTCCAGGGTTTTGAGTTTGCAGACCTTTGGTGAAACCCATGTGCCTTATATTTTATTGTCCCCATCGTCGATCAATATGGGGGATACCGTCGTCCGTCAGGGTGAAGTGACGGTACAGAAGCCGGCGCTGGTTTTGCCTCCGCATATCCCGCAATTTGAGGGGTTTGATTTAGAAGAGCAGGATTCCATGATCAATTTTTTGCTCGTGCGCGGCATTTCTTTACCTTCCCTTAAATATGATAATAAGACCCATCAGTTGGATGTGTTTGAGGGAAGAATGGAAGACGCCATTCAATTTTATGGCAATCGGCTGCAGCGTGAGGAAAATACAGCGGCCGGGTTAGTTGCCGGCCCGGAAGATGTGTGGCAATTTTCTTTATTGATTTTTATTTGTTCACAAATCGCGCGTAATTCATCCATTGATATTCGCCGCTTGATGGATGAATATCATAAGAAAAATAATCAATGAATGCCCTGCAAAAAATCCTGCTGACTGCTTCATTTTCCTTCTTATCTGTTTTACCTGCCGTTGCTCAAGAAAACACCCCCGAAAAAATAATTTTAGATAATGGCCTGACCGTGATCATTCAACCCATGCCGTCGGTTGAAACCATTTCCATGTATGCCTATATCAAGACCGGTTCAGCCACCGAGGGGAATTTTTTAGGGGCGGGTATTTCTCATTTTGTCGAGCATATGTTGTTTAAGGGTACGTCCAAACGCGGGGTGGGGCAAATTGCCAAGGACGTGCAAGGATTGGGCGGGGAAGTCAATGCCCACACGACCTTAGATTACACCATGTACATCCTGGATGTGCCTAAAGGGACTTTTAACCAAGGGTTGGATATTATCAGCGACATGGTGATGAATTCTGCTTTTGATCCCGTGCAAGTTGATAAAGAACGCCAGGTCATTCACGGAGAAATGCGTTTATACCATGACCGGCCTGACCGCGTCTTAAACGATTTGGTATTTAAAAATGTGTACATCCGCCATCCTTATCGCCATATCACGATCGGCGATGAGGCTTTATTCGACCAGATCACCCGCGATCAGCTTTTTGATTATTACAAAACGCGTTATATCCCCAATAACATGATCTTTTCCGTCGCCGGTGCTGTTAATAAGGAAGAGATTTTGCCTTTGATCAAGGCGGCGTTTAAAGATTTTAAGCCATTGCCTTACCCTGACCGGCATGTGCCCGTTGAGCCGCCGCAGGTAGCACCCCGTTTTTATACTGAAGAGTATCCAACGCCGTTGTACCGTTTTTCGCTGGCCTATCAAGGGGTTGGCCTTCTGGATACGGATATGTATGCGATGGATGTTTTGGCCATGGCTTTGGGCCAGGGGGAAAGTTCTCGTTTGTATAAAGACATTTACGAAAAAAGAAAGTTAGTACGCTCCATTAGTGCGTCTGATTTTACACCGCAGGACAAAGGCATTTTTGAGGTTGAAGTTGTGATGGCGCAAGATAATACCAAGGCAACCGTCGCTGCCATTGATGCTATCCTTGCCGATATTAAGCAACACGGGCTAAGCCAGGAAGAACTGGACAAAACCAAGCGCCAGGTTTTGAGCGGTTTTATTTTTGCTAATCAAACGTCCAATGCATTGGCGTACCGTAATGCATTGGATGAGGCTATGACGGGTGATGTGAATTTTTCGCAATACTACGTCGAGGCGATCAAGCATCTGACCAATGAGGACATTAAGCGGGTGGCTAACCGTTATTTTAACGAAACAAACCGCACCCTTGTGGTATTAAAGCCAAAGACAGCAGCGGCCAAGATTGAGGCAAAGGCGGCGGTGGTCCAATCTCCGATACAAAAGATCGTCTTAGGTAATGGCCTTACCATTTTGCTTAAGGAAGATCATACAAGCCCCGTGGTAGCCTTGCAGGTGGTGATGAACGCCGGTACCCGTCAGGAATCTCCGGCCTTGAATGGTATTTCTGAATTGACTTCCCGCGCCTGGGTTAAGGCAACCCGTCAAATGGATTCTCAAGCATTGGCCCTGGCCATAGAAAAGCGAGGGGGCAGTTTGAATAATTTTGCCGGGCGTAACACCATCGGTTTTAAAATGGATGTATTATCGGACGATATGCCCTTTGCGGTTGGTTTAATGGCGGATTTAGTTAAGCAACCGGCTTTTGATACCAAGGTCATTGATCAGGAGCGCAGCCAAATGCTGGCTGATATTGATGCCCGCGATGATGATATCACCTCCGTCACATTCAAAGAATTATTGCAGACCCTGTTTTTGACCCACCCGTTTCGTTTAGACAGTTTGGGTACTAAAGCAACCGTGCAGCACATAACCCCGGCGGATGTTCAGGCATATTATAAACATTTTGCTAACCCTAATAATATGGTCGTCGCTGTATTTGGTGATATTGACAGTGCCAAGGTGGTTCAACTGTTGCTGGCGCAGTTTTCGGGTTTGAAAAAAGAACCGGTGATGCTCAATCTATTTACAGAAGCGCCGCCCGCCCAAGGCAGGAATAAAGCATTGACCATGGACAAAGAACAAGCGGTTGTGACCATTGGTTTCCAAGCCCCAACCCTGAGCAGCAAAGACCGTTTTGCCATGGAAATCATCGACGGTATATTGGGCTCCGGTTTAAGCGGTCGTTTATTTGTGAAGGTGAGGGATGAATTGGGTAAAGCCTATACGGTAGGTTCTCAGTATACGCCGGGTTTGGATACGGGTTTGTTTGCGGTGTATGTGTTAACCACCGCCGATAAGGTGGAGGCGGTGCAAGGCATTGTTTGGAAAGAGATAAGTGCTTTAGCCAATACACCCGTCAGTGACGAAGAATTGAAAGCCATGAAAAATTATTTAAAGGGTTCTTTTAAAATGAGTTTGAATACCCCGGCGGTTTTAACAGGGGTATGTGCTTTGGATGAATTATATGGCCTGGGTTACGATTTTTATAAGCATTATGATGCGGCCATTGACGCTATCACAGCCCAGGACGTGCAGCGGGTGGCCGGTATTTATTTGCAGGCGCAAAAAGCAGCGACTGTCATCACAACACCTAAGACACCTTCACAAAATTAGAATTCTATTGAGTAAACCAGGTTTGTTTGCTATCCTTTCCACATATGCAAAAACATAAATACCTCGAATTGGAAGCCTCGATCTTGCCTATAATCACCGGCAAGATGGCCTTGATGCAGCCCCAGAATGAACGGGAAGCGGTGGTGTTCAATGCTTTGCAGGAAGTAGCGGCGCCCTTTGCTTCACTGGAAGAGGAAAAGTCTTTCATTAAAGAATTCCTTTCTTACGGTATTATTGAAGACCTGCTGTGCGACGCAGATGTTGAAGACATCATCATCAATGCCCTGAAACCTATTTATATCCATCATGCCGTTAAAGGTTTTGTTGCGACCGACCGCCATTTTTCCAGCCGTAAAGAATTAGATAATTTTATCCAAAAACTGGTCATTTTCTCCGGGCGCAAAGGCTATCACAAGATCGCTAATTTGGAATTGGCCAATTTAGGCGGACGCGTCAATATCATCGATACGCCCATGGGGCCGCAATTGACCATCACCAAAGCCAAGGTTGATCCCATCAGCATCATCGATATGATCAAGCGCGGCAGCATGAGTTATGAAGTGGCGGGGCAATTATGGCTGTATTTGGATGGTTTATCCATCCGGCCTGCCAACATCATTATTGCCGGCGGCCCTGGTGTCGGTAAAACGACCTTGTTGAATGCTTTGATGAGCTTTATCCCCACCAAAGACCGTTTGGTTGTGATTGAAGATACGCTGGAGTTAAATACATTTCTAGATGACAGCTGTTCGCGCTTGGAAACAGATGAGGAATTGACGTTGACTGATTTAGTTAAAAACAGTTTACGCATGCGCCCTGAACGTATCATTGTCGGTGAAGTCCGCGGGGAAGAAGCGCGCGACATGATCACGGCTGTTAATATCGGTAAATATTGCATGTGCACCATTCATGCTTTAACGGCCCGCGAGGCCATTACCCGTTTGCATAATGCGCCGATGAATATTCCGGAGATGTTGATCAATTTGATTGATGTGTTTATTGTGATCAAGCGTTATCATGTGGATGGTAAGCTCTTTAGGGTTATCGACGAGGTTTCTGAAACCAGCGGCATGGAACAAAACCGGGTGCTGTTGTCCCAGGTGTTCAAATATGACTATGACCAAAAGCGCGTGATGGCCATGTCGCCCAGCACGGTTTACCGTGATCGCCTGGCGCATGAGGCTGGCATCAGCCCGCGTGATGTGATTAATGAAACATGGGTCCGTGCGGCCGTGTTAAAAACGCTGGCGGAGAAGGGTATTCACACCATTAAAGAAGTTTCGACATTCTGCCATTATTACGCCACCAACCCTAATGAGGCTGCAGCGAAAATAGGCTTGGACCGCAACCGTATGTTGAAGGATTTGAATAAGTAGAACATTCGTAAATCATTCTGGACACCCGATAAGAAATTTGGTATAAATAGCGCTCTGATTTTTGTCTTGTGCGCCTGTAGCTCAACTGGATAGAGCGTCAGTCTACGGAACTGAAGGTTGCAGGTTCGACCCCTGCCAGGCGCGTTTT
>CAZBJT010000022.1:0-11725 GCA_964492215.1 uncultured Planctomycetales bacterium
AACGGCACAAAGATATAGCTTAAGCCCGCGAGCGGCAGAGCAACACTTAAGTCTATCTTTGAAAGGATTCTCATCCAGAGGAAGAAATTAAAAACATAGATCAATATTCCCACCCAGAGCAGCACCTCTCCCGGATGACAGCCGCTTTTTTTGATGAGCAGCTGGGCTGTCGTATCAAGCAAATCATTAGTGATGAGCAGCAAGAATATTGTTAAAGGTACTTTTCCGATGTTCATTGGGTTTTATTGAATAAGGCGCATTGGGCAGGGGTGAGAAGCCAGTTTAAGGTGGCACACTTGGCTGCGCGAAGTCCGGTGACCGTTAATTGGCACAAGCCGCCTTTTTTAAAGTCAATGGCGGTTTGTTCAGCGCCTGTCAGCAGCAGGGAAATCAAACTACTCAAGTGGGGCTCATGGCCGACTAGAAGGATATTGCTGTTCTTCTTCGGGTATTTTTTGATTTCTTCAATCAATCCTTTAAAATCAGCCTCAGGGACCAAATTTGGCGTCACGATGATGGCGGTATCTTTTATTTTAAAAGTTTGGGTGACGATTCGAGCGGTTTCTAAAGCCCGCACATAGGGGCTGGAGAGGACGAGATCAAAAGTTAGGCCAAAAGCTTTCATGCCTTTGGCATTTTGTTTCATTTTCAGGCGTCCGTCGGGTGTAAGGGGACGTTTGCTGTCATCCGCATATCCTGGTGTACCCCGTTCAACGGCAATAGCATGTCGTAAAAAATAAAGATTCATAAGTTTATTATACCATGATTACTATAACTTGTAGTTTGAAAGTCACTGTGCTATTTTGTTATAGATTGCAAGTCATAACCAGTCCAACTTAAGGAGCGCATTATGTTAACAATTTTCGGATTTGATTTCTCCTCACCTGCCAATAAAGTCA
Source organism: uncultured Planctomycetales bacterium (assembly GCA_964492215.1). Classification (GTDB taxonomy): domain Bacteria; phylum Omnitrophota; class Gorgyraeia; order Zapsychrales; family Fredricksoniimonadaceae; genus CAYNTZ01. Next base: position 900 of record CAZBJT010000022.1, read on the forward strand.
GGTTTGCTGCTAATGCCATGGGCTTAAAATATGATTATAAGAGGGTCAATTTATTGGCCGGCGAACAAAAGACCCCCGAATTCTTGAAAATGAATCCGGCCGGCAGGGTCCCTGCGATTGACGACAATGGATTCAAAGCTTTTGAAAGCAATGCCATTATCAAATACCTGGCGGACAAAAATAATTCCCCGCTTTATCCAAAAGACCTGCAAAAGCGCACCATCGTCGACCAATGGATCGATTTTGCCTGCATGCATGTACAAACCGCATTAAACCGCGTCACTTTTAACCGTGCTATGTACAAAATGTTCAATGTAGAAAAAGACGAACGCTCCTTAAGCGACGGCCTTAAATTTTTAGGGCAGCATTTGCCGATCATTGAAAAACAGTTAAAAGAAAATAAATTTCTAGCCGGCAGTGAAATGACTTTGGCCGACATTAATTTATTGGCTGTGTTAGATCCGGCAGAATTGTCTTCCGTCGATCTCTCTGCCTATCCCAGCATCGTCAGCTGGAGGAACAATTTGAAGAAACAAGCGTTTTACACCCAATGTCACAATAGCCTGGAAGAAGTCTTTCAGTCCATGACAGCAGCTGCAGGCGCTAAATAATATAGAAAATAGGGACGTCCCGGATTTTGTAACAATAAATTCCGGACGTCCCTATTTTTAAAGAATAATGAATATAGTCCGCCTTTTTTTAAATACATCCTCCCGCTGGTATTATCCTTTGCACTGGCTTGGCATTTTGGCCTTAGGCCTGGTTGTTTATTATCGGGCATTTGGCTGTGGTTTTGTTTTTGATGATAATGCCTTCATTATCACCAATCCGTATATCAAACATTTCAGCCGCATTAATGAGGTGTGGGCATTTTTCCCGATGACCCGCTTAGTCGGGATGTATTCCTTTACCTTGAATTATTTCACCAATCAGCTGCACCCGTTCGGCTATCATCTATTTAATTTTATCGTCCATCTGATCGCTACCGCTTTGGTGTGGGGGACGGCTGCTTTGCTTTTTAAGATCACACGCAAGGAAGCACCTGCCGATGCTTTGCAGCAGGAGCTGCCGTTTATCATGGCCTTGCTGTTTTTGGTCCATCCCGGGCAGACCCAGGCCGTCACGTATATTTCACAGCGCTTTGAATCCATGGCTGCCGTGTTTTACTTAGCTACGGTTTATACCTATTTATCCGCCCGGGTTTCCCCGGCGGGGATACCCAGGATCCGTTTATTTGTTTTAGCCGGCATGCTTGCCTTGCTTGGGATATTGACCAAAGAAACCGCAGTCACTTTGCCGGTCACGATCATCGCCATTGAATTCATTTTTTGGCACAGGTCCTTGCGCATTCCTTTGATCCTGCTCGGTGTTGGCATTTTGTTCGGTTTAGTATTTATGAATTTTGTGCATGCCGGCTTAAATATTTTATTTAACCCCATCCTTTCCGAATCCCATGAAGGGGACGTGCTGACCCCGCTTAATTATTTCCTCACCCAAATGCGGGTTTTCCTCACGTTTGTGCGGCTGTTGATATTCCCGGTTAATCAGAATTTGGATTATGATTACCCCATGTCAACCGGCCTTCTAAGTCCGCCGCTGACCTTGATTGGGATGGCCGTTATCGGCGCTTTTATTTTTTCAGTCATTCGCTTGCGCCGCACCCGTCCGTTGATCGCTTTTGGTTTGGCGTGGATGCTCATTACATTTTCGATTAATCTGGTGCCGCGCGCCAATGTGATCTTTGAGCATAAACTTTATTTAATTTCTTTCGGGTTCTTTTTAGCGGCGGTCACGGCCTTGCCGCTGTTGATCCGCAGCCCACGGGTATTAACGGGAGTTTTCGCCGGGGTGATTGCGGTCTTATCACTGGTGACATTTCAGCGCAATCAGGTGTGGCAAAGTGAAATGACGGTTTGGCAAGACATTGCCCGCAAGTCCCCGGGCAAGTGGCGGGCTTTTGCTAATTTGGGTACCAGCTATGGCATGGTGCATCGCAATGAAGAGGGGATTGCCATGCTTGATAAAGCCATTGCCATGAATCCACAAAGGGCCAGGTCTTATTTGAACCGGGGGATCATTTATGATCAACTAGGGGTCAAAGACAAAGCCTTGGAAGATATTAATAAAGCTATTGAGTTAGATCCTCGGTATTTTATCGCTTACATTAAGCGGGCGTCTTTTTACCGGGCCCGCAATGATTTTGAGCCGGCTTTGGCTGATTTGGCCCGGGCCATTAAGCTGCAACCGAATTTTCAGGATGCTTATATTGAGCGGGGGTTGTTGTGGATACAATTAAATAGCAAGGAAGAAGCTATTGCAGATTTTCAGCGGGCGTTGGCCATCGCACCCTATGATTATGGCGCTTTGATCGACCGGGGGGCCATGTATTTTCTCTCGGGCCGTTATGAAGAGGCCTTGGCCGATTTTACTTTGGCCGAACGTGTTGACCCCACAAGAGAGGATGCTTTTAAGAACCGGGCTTATTGTTTATTACAGATGGGCCGCACACCTGAAGCCCTAAAAGATTTTGCCATGGCCGTACGCTTAAATCCCAATGATGTTCCGACCCGCCGTAAGTATGAAGAGGTCTTTAAATAACTACTGATTTTGAGGCGTAATAAATAAAGGTGGCTCCGTGCCTTTTTTTATTTATAATAGGACAGTTCTTTAACGATTAGGGAGGTTGGTTTTGCGTTTTTTAATTTTTGCATTAATGGTTGTTGTATGTGCCGGCTGTGCCACCACGGAAGGGTATAACCCCGTGGCTGCGGCCAATAATCAAACTTTCCTTTTAAATGAAAGCGCTTTTAAGGCTGTTAAGGAAGGGATGACCTTAGCTCAGGTGCATCAACTCATGGGCCAGGAAATCATTATCGGTTATACATCCCAGCCCCAAGGCGCATATCAGCCTTTAACCATCCCCAATCCGTATAAAAGCGAAACAGTAAAAACCTATGCGGTGGAATATTATGTAACGGCCATCCACCAAGCCGACGGCATTATCAGCGACGATGAATTAATACCATTCGTATTTAAAGACGGCGTTTTGACCGGCCGCGGCTGGCCGTTCCTCAAAGCCCTGCGCCCTGCGGCATAGCCCTCTTCATGAAACCGTTTTACATTTCCTTAAAACCTTTTTTAAATCATGGCGAGCTGCCCAGGCCTGCGCTTTGGCCGGTGTTGTTCGGCAATAATAACCCCATTGAAGTTGAAATCGGTTTTGGCAATGGTGAATATTTGGCGCGTTTAAGCCAGGGCATGCCGCAGGTCAATTTCATCGGTTTTGAAGAATACTGTGAACGCATTGTACGCACCTTGCGCAAATTAAGTCGCAATACCGTCAATAATGCGCGGGTCATGCGCCTGGATGCGCGCGCCGGTTTTGAGCGGTATATTAAACCCAATACCATTCAGAAGATCCATTGCCTTTACCCGCCGCCGTGGCCTAAAAAATCCGATATCAAGCACCGTTTATTCACGCCTGCTTTCTTAAAACTACTTAACAGCCGTTTGGTCATGGGTGGTCATGTGCATATTGTCACCGACCATTACCCGTACATGCTTTGGCTCATGGAGCAATTGCCGGGAACAGGGTTTCAGGACACATTCAATAAAATCCCGGCCAGCTTCGGCACCAAGTTTGAAAATAAATGGGTCGGGGAGGGGCAGCAGGAATTTTACGAGCTCATCTTGACTAAAGAACAACACCACGACATTCCCCTCACGGAGGACACCCCGATGCAAATGTACACCATCAATGATTTTGATCCTGACCGTTTTGTTTTTAATGAGTATTCCAAGGACGGCATTGCGGTTGCTTTCCGCGACATGCTTTATGATGCCAAAAAGAAAATGGCCTTGGTGCATGTGATCGCCTGTGACGGACCCATTACCCAGAATGTCAGGGTCATGATTGTCCATACACCTAAGGGCTGGCGCGTCCATTTGGCCGAAGGTTCATTGCTTATGCCGACTGTGGCGGTGTCCCAGGCGGTCGCGTGCGTGCATGAGGCGGCCGTGCAGACCACTGCATAAAAGATTGCAGAAATACTTGTTTTAACCACCAAGCTCACGTATATTGAGGACAATTTTAAACAACACTATGTGGAAAATAACCCGTAACCTACTCATCTCAGTTTTGATCGCTGCCTTGCTTCTTCCGCCGCAAGCCATGGCTTGGCGCCATCGACGGCATAAAGCAGGGGCCTATCAATTGACGGTCAATTCCGCCTTGCTGATGGATGCCCGTAGCCACCATGTGTATTTTGGCCAGGGCGCCACTAAATTGATATTTCCGGCGAGTACGACCAAAATTCTTACCGCTATTTTAGTGTTGGAAAATTTGCCGTTGGATAAGGTAGTGACCGTGAGTGAACGGGCCACCCAAGTGCAGCCCACCAAGCTTGATTTAAAGGCCGGCGAGCAATACACCGTGCGCGATTTAATGTACGGGCTTTTGCTTAAGTCTGCCAATGACGCGGCCGTGGTATTGGCCGAGGCCGTGGCAGGTTCCCAAAGCAATTTTGTGGATATGATGAATAAGAGGGCCCGTGAATTAGGCGCTACCCACAGTCACTTTGCCAATCCGCATGGGCTTCCCTCCGAGGGTAAGCAATACACGACCGCCTATGATATGTCATTGATTTTCCAGGCGGCCCTGAAGAATGATTTTTTCCGCAAAGCCATCACGTTTAAATACCGCATCATTTACTCTAAAGACGGCCGCCGTCATTTCCTTAAGTCCCACAATAAATCACTGTTCCTTAACTGGAAACAAAATGTCTACGGCAAGACCGGGTATACCATCGACGCGCAGTCATGCTTTGTCGGTTATGTGCCCAAAGGCGATGATGTCCTGATCATTGCGGTTTTTGGTTGCCACAAACGCTGGGACGACATTAAGGCCATTATTGAACGTTACGGCCATATCGATTTATAAAAATCCAAACCTTTATTGCCCAATCGGTGCCATTGATGTAGGATATTAAGTAATCATTTTTATCGTTAGTTAAAAGGAGAAGGGTTTATGAAAAACAATATTTTAGTCGTGGCACTTGTCGTCATTATTGGGGTGCTTTCGGGGGTAAGTTTATTGTTTGGCATCGGCAATGCCGTAGCTGTCGCCGTCGGACCCATTAATATGGAAGTGGGTGCCATTTCCGCTACCCAGCGCAGCATAGAAAAGAAGCTTGATGCGGGTGGCAGCGGTGCTGTATTGACACGCCTGGATGCCATTGAAAACCGCTTAGCCGCGATTGAACAAAAATTAAATAACCGTCCGGCCGATCAGCCGGCCGCTGCACCCCAGCCGCCGCAAGAGGATTTCACCAAGGCCTACACCATTGAAGACGGGGAGTCTGCGGTCTTAGGCAAGAAAGATGCACCGGTGACCATTGTGGATTTCAGCGATTTTCAATGCCCGTTCTGCGCCCGTTTTTATCCGCCGATCAAGGAAGTCATGAAAGCGTATCCGGATAAAGTGCGTTTGATCATCAAAAATTTCCCGTTAAGTTTTCACCCCAATGCCCGTCCGGCCGCTAAATTGGCACTGGCTGCCAATTTACAAGGCAAGTATTTTGAAATGGCGGATCAGTTGTTTGACAATGGGGGGGATGTCTCCGACGCTAAAATCAAGGAATATGCCAAGACATTGGGTCTTAATTACAATAAATTGATGGATGATTATAAAAATAAGGATGCCGAGTGGGAAAAACGCATCCAGACCGACATTGATTTAGGCAGCAAAGTCGATGTGCGCGGCACCCCGACTTTTTATATCAATGGTCACAAGACCATGGCCCGTGATTTCAATGCTTATAAGGCTGAAATCGATAAAGTGCTGGCCGAAGCCGGTAAATAAAAAATCTTTGCAAAAAATGATTTTTGAGGTATATTAGGGCCTTCAAATTTTTTCAGTCAGAGGCTGATCCGCTTTTGGCGGAAGCCGTTTTTAGCTTTGGAATAGCATAAACAGGGAGATTTTATTATGGGTGGTCGTGTTGGTGGTATTTCAAGTAAATATTATTGTGAAACAGCCGGTGTTAAAGTCTCTGGCGGTCAGAAAGTAAAAGCTGGTACAGTCTTGACCCGTCAAGGGGATCGCTGGCAAGCGGGATTAAATGTCAATGGACGTACATCATTGACCGCGTCTGTCGATGGCGAGATCTATTTTACCCGCAAGAAAAGCACGTATAATAAAGTGATCACCTTGATCAACGTCAAGTCCGTTCAAGCGTAAGGTTCAAAAGCGAATTGGCGGTAAGTGCTTTGTGAGCGCTTACCGCCTTATTTTTTTCCTAAAAAGGCCTGCTTTATGTGCGGTATTATCGGCTACGTCGGCCATAAAGACGCTCTTCCCATCTTGATCAATAGCTTAAAGAAGCTTGAGTACCGCGGCTATGACTCCAGCGGTGTGGCTGTTTTGGACAATGAAGCCCACTTGATCATGCGCAAAGCTAAGGGCAAGATACGCAGCCTGGAAGATTTGATTTTGACTAAACCCGTCCCCTATGCCCAGGTGGGCATTTCCCATACCCGCTGGGCCACGCATGGGCTTCCATCCGACACTAATTCACATCCGCATACCGATAATAAACATCATATCGCGGTGGTGCATAATGGCATTATTGAAAATTATCAGGTGTTAAAGCAGGCCTTAAAGAAAAAGGGCTGCAAATTTGTGTCTGAAACGGATACTGAAGTCATCGCCCACTTGATTTCAACCTTATATAAAGGTGATTTGGTCGAGGCCGTGCGTCGGGCCATTGCCCAGTTAAAAGGTGCCTTTGCCATTGGCGTGATCAGCCAAAATCACCCGCATTTGTTGGTGGCGGCCCGGGTTGGCTCGCCGTTGATTGTGGGTATCGGTGAAAAAGAAAATTTTATTGCCTCGGATGTGCCGGCTATTTTAGATAATACCCGCCGCGTGGTTTATTTAAAAGACGGGCAGATGGCGGTTTTGTCGGGTGAGACCGTTAAGGTCACGACGTTTGAAGGTAAGGCTGTTCCGCTTAAGGTTGATACCGTATCTTTCTCTGTCGGTGCAGCGAAAAAGGAAGGCTACCCGCATTTTATGCTCAAGGAAATCCATGAGCAGCCTAAAGTGTTGGAACAAATGCTGGCGTTGCGCTTAAAGAACGGGAAATTAAATTGTGAAGGCTTAAAAATTTCCGATAAGGCATTGGCCCAGGTCAAACGGATTTCCATTGTGGCCTGCGGCACCGCGTACCACGCCGGGTTGGTCGGTAAATATACAATTGAAGCCATGGCCCGTTTAGGAGTTGATATTGATGTGTCGAGCGAGTTTCGTTACCGCAATCCCATTGTCGATAAACACACCTTGATCGTGGCGGTAAGCCAGTCGGGTGAGACAGCCGACACCTTAGCTGCGGTGCGTGAGGCCAAAGTCAAGGGGGCCAAAGTCATTGCCATTTGCAATGTGATTGGTTCATCGTTGGCGCGTGAGGCTGACGGTGTTTTATACACGCATGCTGGCCCTGAAATTGGGGTTGCATCCACCAAGGCCTATACAGCGCAATTGATGATGTTTTATATATTGAGTTTGAAAATAGCCACGGCCCGCAAAGCTTTGTCTGCCGCAGAAGCCAAACATTTTATTAAAGAATTGCAGCGCATCCCCTCGATGTGCCATACGATTTTAAAGAAAAAGCATGTCATTCAAAAAATCGCAGAAGCCAATTCCCATTTCGGATGCTTTTTATTTTTGGGGCGCAATGTCAATTTTCCCTCGGCCTTGGAAGGTGCGCTTAAATTAAAAGAAATTTCCTACATCCCGGCTGAAGGTTATGCCGCCGGAGAAATGAAGCACGGGCCTATTGCCTTGATTGACGAATACCGCGCGGTCGTCTGCGTCACCCCGGCCTCGCATGTGTATGACAAAATGGCCTCCAATATCCAGGAGATCCGGGCCCGCAAAGGCAATGTCATTGCCATTGCCACCGAAGGTGACAAGGACGTGCATCACAATGCCGATTTTGTCTTCGAGGTGCCCGCCATTCACGAGCTATTGACCCCTTTGATCGTGGCTTTACCGCTGCAGATGATCGCCTATTTTATCGCCGTCAAACGCGGCAACGACGTAGACCAGCCGCGCAACCTAGCCAAATCCGTCACCGTGGAGTAGTAAAAAGGGGACATGTACTCGCTACGTGTCCCCCTTTTTACGTCAAATCTTATGCTCTATATAGTCTCAACCCCTATTGGTAATCTTAAAGATATTACGTTGCGGGCATTGGAAACGCTTAAAAGTGTTGATTTGATTGCGGCCGAAGACACCCGTCACACCAAGATCCTCTTGGATGCGTATGAGATTCACAAACCCCTCACCAGTTTTTTTGAGCATAATCAGCAAGCCAAGGTTAAAGGATTAATCGATTTATTAAAGCAAGGCAAGAACATTGCTTTGGTGTCTGATGCCGGAACGCCGGGCATCAGCGACCCGGGTTATGTGTTAATTGAGCAAGCCCAAGCCAATGATATCCCCATCACTGTCATACCGGGTGTTACAGCTTTGGTCATGGCGTTGACCGCCTCAGGGTTTCCCACCCATCGTTTTATCTTCGAAGGTTTTCTGCCGGTGAAATCAGGGGCGAGGCGCAAGGTCATTGAATCGTGGAAAGACCAGAAGGGCACGGCGATTTGTTATGAATCGCCGCACCGTTTGCTTAAGGCATTAAAAGATATCGAGGAAGTTTTAGATGACCCGCAAATAACTGTGGCCCGTGAATTGACCAAAAAATTTGAAGAAATCCGCAAAGAAAAAACCAGTGCCTTACTGGCCCATTTCACCGCCCACCCACCCAAAGGTGAGTTTGTTTTGCTGTACGCTGCGTAACTTCTCTTATTTAGCCTCTTTTTCGATATATTTCTCAACCAAGCAAGTAATGTAAATAGCCACAAAGAAATAAAACAGGAATGTATTGATGTACCCATTGCCGATAATGGCGTCTTCCGATATCAGTGGCGTAAAAAGGATGCCGACCATCAAAGCAAAGGTCAGTGCCATCCTCGCAATAGGGAGCCACTTGCCTGATAAAGAAAAGAATAGGGCAGGTAAAATGGCCAGGTACACGTAATAATAATTAGCCGGCATGGAAAATAAAAATAACAAGCTTCCCCCCAGGACGAAAGAAGCGATATGAGGGGCCATGCGCCATGCACTAATCAATGCACATAACAACATTAGAAGCACCATGGCCACATAGAGATAGATCTTGGCGTGAATGATCCGATGCAGGTGTTGCTGCCAAACAGCAAAATGCTTTAAGCCTGGCACAAACCAGAAGTCTTGGTTGCCGATGTCTTTAGAAAAGACGAAGAATTTTTTGAAGCTGATATGGTTGGGGAAGAATTGATTGTTATGGAATACGATTTTTTCCCAGAAATCATGCCACAGGCCGGTCCCGTAGATCAGGACGCTGATGGCAAAAAGAATGGCGATGGTTAATACGCCGCTCCCTAAAAAGAGCATGAATTTTTTTCTAAAGGAGCGGTCATCATAGGCTTTTCCTAAGAGGGCCCAAAGAGCACCGATGAAAAAAACCAAAGGGAATATCCTAAACGCCGCCGACATACCGAAAAATATCCCCGATAGCAGGTATTTCTCGTCTTTAAGAAAACAAAGGGCCAAAATCAGGCAGAAGATCCAGTCATACCTGAAAAATGAGCCGCCGGTCCAGGCATAATTAGCGATGCCGTTAGTACCCAGGACAATAAGGTAGCCGCATAAAGGATAAAAGCCAAATGACCGGAGGATAAAATAAGCGGCAATGATAAAGAGTAAAGTGATGTCAATGAGGGGGAAGAGCTCCATGCTGATTTGCGAAAAATGAAACGTATTGGCCACCAAGCCGGGGATGATGTTCCAGGTCGGCGGGGGGTTAAAACCTAAGTCGAAAAGCATGACCTGCCACCAGGGTGTCTCCCACCCGAAACTCAAAAATGTTTTTAAGTCCCCTTTAAATTCATCCCAGCGCTTTGGGGAGAACCGCGATAAATATTTATCTTTCTGCAATTGGTAAACCTGTTCGGCGGGCATGGCGGCGTTGATGTCTTTTAAGGAGCGTATGTCGACGATCGAAGGTATTTTGACGCCTTCATCTTGCAATTCACGCATGGCCACATACGTAAAGTCGTATAAACCGAAATACCCCAATTCTTTTAAGTATTTGGTGCCCATAGAATATTGGTAGATCTCGGAATAATGATAGGTATGATTACCGAATTGCCCGTATTCATGGAATTTGCCGAAACGCGTATAGGCCCAAATGGAACACAAGGTAATCACAGATAGGGCGGCAATGGCAATAATGCCGGTCATGCTTTTATTATCGAAGCGGAAGATCATTTTATTGAGGATCAAGAACCCCCCGACGATCAAAAATAGGATGCAGAGGGTATGATCCATGTAGCTTGCTATGAGCACCATAGGGACTCCTTAATAAAGACCGGGGATGAATTTATAGGGCGTTTCATTTTTATAGATCAAATAATCCGGATTAGAGGCCGACATGAACTGGTCCTCCCGCTCGGAGCGCACATAATAAATAAAAATAAACAAGCTGATGGACATCCATTCATTAAAGCCGGACAAGCCGTTGAGAAATACCACCAGAAACATCAGGGTCTCTAAGGTGTAAGAAGGATGACGGACAACACTATAAAGGCTGCTTGTGCGGACACCTTTATCTGTCATGACCCCGAACATGGTGCCTAAATTCCATATGCTAAGAGTATAGAGCAGATTTAAACATAATTCGACGATCATGCAGAAAATATACAAGGGACCCTGGGTGATGATGGGATCA
>CAZBJT010000023.1:0-11600 GCA_964492215.1 uncultured Planctomycetales bacterium
CATATAAAAATAACAACCAACACCCTACCTAAACGCGGCAAAATACATTCTGTTTCAGGATCCCCGAAACGGGTGTTGAATTCCAAGTTCTTGGGACCATCCGCCGTCAGCATGAGGCCAGCGTATAAGACGCCTTTAAAAGGATGTCCTTCCTGATACATGCCGCGTATGGCCGGTTCGATGACACGCGTGATAATTTGATTTAACACCTCGGAAGTCACTCCAAGGTTGGGTGAAAATGTACCCATGCCGCCGGTATTGGGCCCTATATCATCATCAAAAATCCGTTTATGATCCTGCACAGGAGGTAATACCAAAAAATGTTTCCCGTCGGAAATAGCCAGCACCGAGGCTTCTTCTCCGACTAAACATTCTTCAATTACCACCCGGTCCCCAGCCGCACCAAAAATCTTCTGCACCATGATCTCATCAATGGCGATCTGTGCTTCTTTAAGCAATTTGCAAACATAGACGCCCTTGCCAGCTGCAATGCCATCAGCCTTGACCACTAAAGGAAACTGGGCTTTTTCCAAAAATGCCTGGGCAGCCACCGCATCATCGAAAACCTTATAAATAGCGGTGGGGATATTGCGGCGATGCATGAACTCTTTGCAATACACCTTGCTGCCTTCAAGCTGGGCTGCGGCCTGATTAGGTCCGAATATCTTAAGGCCTTTTTGAGTAAAAAGATCAACCACCCCTTTAACCAGCGGCACTTCAGGGCCCACCACTGTTAAATCTATTTTCTTCGTTAAAGCAAAATTTAGCAAGCCCTCAATATCTTCCACCCCAATGGCCACGCATTCCGCAATTTGGGCAATGCCGCCATTGCCGGGTGCGCAATACAGTTTCTTAACTTTGGGTGATTGTTTGATTTTCCAGCACAAGGCATGTTCACGCCCGCCGGCACCGATGACTAATATATTCATACATTGTCATTCCCGCGCAAGCGGGAATCCATTAAATAAATTTAACCTTATGTTTAGAATCCTGTACAACTTGACCAATAACAAATGAGTCGACTTTATGGGCCCGCAATAATACCTGTGTGGCCACGACATCTTTAGGCGACACCACAATGGCAAAACCGATGCCCATATTAAAGGTGCGGTACATGTCATGTTCTGGAACACGGCCTTTGTCTTGGATCAATTGAAAAATACGGGGTATTGGCCAACTGCCTTTATTGACGGCGAAAGCCAAACCCTTAGGCAATACCTTGGTCAATTTTTCATACCAGGCACCACCGGTCATGTGCGCCATGCCCCGCACCGCCACCTTGTCCAATAAAGCCAGCACCGGTTTGACATAAATGCAGGTGGGCTTCAATAAAATCCCGGCATACGCTTTTTGCTCTTTGGGGCTTAAGGCTTTGCGGGCCAGTGAATACCCATTTGAATGCAAACCCGACGACGGCAAACCGATCAGCACATCCCCGCTTTTGATAGCCGAGCCGTCAATGATTTTATCGCGATCAACAATAGCAACGGTAAAACCGGCCAGATCATAGTCTTCACCTTTATACATGTCCGGCATCTCGGCGGTTTCACCCCCCACCAAGGCACAGCCGGATAAGCGGCAGCCGGCCACAATGCCTTTGATCACATCTTTCATGGTCTTCAAATTAAGCTTACCCGTGGCCAAATAATCCAAGAAAAACAAAGGTTTGGCACCGGTGCATAATACATCATTGACGTTCATGGCAACCAAATCAATACCGATCGTGTCATGCTTGCCGACTAAATTAGCCACTAAAAGCTTGGTACCGACACCGTCGGTGGAAGAAACCAGCACCGGGTTCTTATATTTGAGGCTACCTAAATCAAACAAAGCCCCGAAAGACCCCGGGCGATTGACCACTTGCTTGCTAATAGTCCCTTTGGCAATCACCTTGATCGCATCAACAAATTGATTCGCCTTGGCAATATCAACACCAGCTTTTTTATAGGTAAGGCCCTTACTCATAACAAATGCTCTTTCACGTAGTTGACCCCATTCTCAAAAATCTTGGCGCCTTCGCCTAATTCACGTTTCTTAGGCAACCTCGTCCAAAAGGGGTGTTGCTCGAATAATAGGTGGCGTTCGGGGTGCGGCATTAAGCCTAGCACGCGGCCCGTTGTATCACAAATGCCGGCGATATTCTCGACAGCCCCATTAGGGTTATCCGGATAATACGCTTTTGCTCCGTCAGCCGCGCAATAACGAAAAACGATTTGCCCATTGGCTTTCAATGTTTTAAGCACCTGTTCATCGCGGGGGATGAATTTCCCCTCGCCATGCGCCACGGGTAAAAATATCTGAGCAGGCATGTCCTTAGTCCAGACACTTTTGCCTTCGACCGTCAAATGCGTCCAACGTGCTTCAAATTTGGCGGAATCATTATGAAATAATGTAGCCTCTTGCCCCACACCCCAGCCTAAGCCCGGCAAAATACCAGCCTTAACTAGGATCTGAAAACCATTGCAAATACCGATAACAAGTTTGCCGTCAGCGATAAATTTCTTAATGTCCGCCCCTAATTTCAAACGCAATTCATTGGCCAAAATGCGGCCTGAGGCAATGTCATCCCCATAACTAAACCCGCCGGGCAAAGCCATGATGTGATAATCCGCCAATTTGACCTCGCCGCTGACCAAGGCATTGATATGCACCTGATCGACATGCGCGCCAAAACGGGCAAAGGCAAATGCCGTTTCTTCATTGCAATTGGTGCCGGCCGTGCGTAAGACAATGACTTTGACTTGTTTAGGCATCTTTTTTCTTTTTGCTATAGAATTTCTTGATCATCTTGATGACGTCTTCCGGTTTATCGGCGAGCTGGATGATTTCAAGCTCCTTGGCCGCCACACAGCCTTCTTCCAACATCTTACCGTTAAACCACTCCAATAACCCTTTCCAGTAATCAGTACCATAAAGGATGACCGGGAATTGTTCCATGCGCATGGTTTGGATCAAGGTGATGCTTTCGGATAATTCATCCAGCGTGCCGTAGCCGCCGGGAAAAATCACGAAGGCTTTGGCGTATTTCACAAAGCACACCTTACGGCAGAAAAAATAATGAAAATTGATCAAATGATTGATATAGGTATTGGGCTTTTGCTCAAAAGGCAAATCAATGTTAAGCCCAACCGATTTACCGCCGGCCTCAGCCGCCCCTTTATTACCTGCCTCCATGATGCTGGGGCCACCGCCGGTGATGACAGCATAACCGGCCTTCACCAATAATTGGGCTGTTTTTTCCGCCGCCAAATAATACTTATGGTCGGAGGGAATGCGCGAAGAACCAAAAATACTGACCGCCGGCCCGATATCCTTTAATTCTTCAAATCCGTCGACAAATTCCGCCATGATGCGAAAAATGCGCCAGGGATCTTCCATCATTTCCAAATCAGGGGCCTGATAACGTTTCTTTGGTTTTGTCATGGTTCTCCTCGTGGCTATCTTAAGGGCGCTTTCCAGACTTCTTTTAATTCATCGATGCGGGCATTGATGACCGGCTTGTCTTTTAACCCATAGACCACCATTTCCGGGCCGGCTTCTACTGTACCGACCTTGGCATGGGGTATACCTTTGAGCATTTGCTTGAATTTCTTTTCATTCTTTACAGAAACTTCCGCGATCAAACGTGAATTGCTCTCGGCAAATAAAACCACATCATCACGTTTACGTGTCCCCTTATAAGGCACTTTCTTTAATAATACCGTTGCACCCAAGCCGCCGGCAAAAGCCATTTCCGCCAAAGCGACACCTAAACCGCCTTCGGAACAATCATGCATGGCATTAATCAAACCAGCCTTCACCGTCTTTTCAACGGCACGGTATGTTTTGACCGCCGTCGTAAAATTGACCTTGGGCACATGGGCCCCCAATTGCCCCTGATTGTCCAGATAAATGGAACCGCCTAATTCATCGTAAGTTGTACCGATCACATAAATGCTATTGCCCGTTTGTTTAAAGTCCATGGTCACGGATTTACGCACATCATCAACAATACCGATGGCAGAAATTAAAATCGTCCCCGGGATGGCCAAGCTTTGACCATTCTCCGTATACTCATTATACAAACTGTCCTTACCGGAAATGTACGGCGTGCCAAAAGCTTTGGCTGCCTTATAACAGCCTTGAGCACAGCGCACCAAGGCACCCAAACGGTCGCTCTTATCCGGATTACCCCAGCAAAAATTATCCAATAAAGCAATGCGGTCTAAGCTGCCGCCCACTGCAATGATCTGGCGTATGGCTTCATCAACACAGGACGCTGCCATCCACAAAGGATCGATCATGCCAAAACGGATATTAATACCATTGGAGACAGCAATGCCTTTGTTGGAATCCAAGCGCGGGCGTAGCACCGCGGCATCCGATGGCCCGTCGGTAGCAACACCAACCAGCGGCTTAATTACACTAGTCCCCTGCACCTCATGGTCATACACACGAATAATGCTTTCCTTAGAGGCCACATTATAATGCGCCAGGGCATCACATAAATCTTCAGTCAAATCCGCTGCAGCTGACACTTTCTCTGCCTTAACAGACGGGGCCGTATATACAGCTTCCTTGGTGATCTTAGGGATACCATCATGCACGAAGGCCATATCTAAATCAGCCACCTGGGCCCCGTGGAAATATAATTGCAAACGGCCTGACCCGTCAAACTCACCCAAGACAGCAGCTTCCACATTCTCGTCGGTGAATACCTTGATCAAGGCATCAATCTTAGAGGGCGGCACAGACATGACCATGCGCTCCTGGGATTCCGAGATCCATATTTCATGATATTTTAAACCCTGGTATTTCAACGGAGCTTTATCAAGATCAATGCGCGCACCGGTGATTGCACCCATCTCGCCCACCGCTGAAGAAAAACCACCGGCCCCGCAATCTGTAATGGCGGAATAAAGTCCGGCGTCGCGCGCTTTCAAAAGCGCATCCAAGACTTTCTTTTCTTCAATAGGATTCCCGATTTGTACGGCACCGGAGGAAACCGTTTCACTTTCGCTGGTCAATTCCCCGGAAGAGAATGTGGCCCCGTGAATACCATCGCGCCCGGTACGCCCGCCTACAGCCACAACCAAATCGCCTTTATTAACTTTCTTAAACTCTTTGCCCTTAGGGATCAACCCCACATTTCCGCAAAAAACCAAAGGATTGCCCACAAAACGTTTATCGAATAAAACCGCACCATTCACCGTCGGTATGCCCATCTTATTGCCGTAATCACGTACGCCTGAGACCACACCCTTCATGACCCGCTTAGGATGCAAAGTGCCGGTGGGCAAATCGCTAAAGCCCATGTCCGGCGGTGCAAAACAAAACACATCGGTATTACATAACGGTTTAGCCGCCATGCCCGTGCCTAATGTATCGCGGATAACACCACCCACCCCGGTATTGGCCCCGCCAAAAGGTTCTAAGGCCGAGGGGTGATTGTGCGTTTCTACTTTAAAGCATACGTGGTATTTGTCATCAAAGGCAATCACACCGGCATTGTCGTGGAACACCGACACGCACCATTTCTTCTTTAAGTCTTCGGTGACTTTGGCGATGGTGGTCTTAAACAAACTGCGAATGATCTGAGGCTTACCCTTTTTACCTTCACGGTAACGGATAATGCCGCGAAAAGTTTTATGATTGCAATGCTCACTCCAGGTCTGGGCGATGGTCTCTAACTCAACGTCCGTCGGGTTACGCTCTTCTTTGTTGAAATGGGCCTGAATCGCTTTCATTTCATTGATGTTCAAATAAAGCTGACCCTTTTGAGAAATCTCTAAAAGCTTTTTATCATTGGCCCCCAATAAATCGACCACCAATAAATCAAATTTGGCTTGTGATTGAGCTCCCACACCCAAAGTGGTTGGCACATGTGACGGGTCTTTGACCGTATGCTGTATTAACTTATTCATCAACACGCGGTTGGTGATCGTCGCTATGTCTTTATCGGAAAGTTTGCCGTATAAATGGTATTGTTTGGCGGCACGCACGGCCGTGATGCCGTTGATGCCAAGGTCCCGTATACCTTTGATGGTGGACGCTTCACTGGGGTCCATGACACCGGTGTTATAGGCGATCTCAACGATGTGATGGTCGGCACTTTGCTGCGGTTTGCTTAAAGCAAAAGAATATTCCTGAACAATGGGGTCGACTAAAAGCTCGTCGCAAATGCGTTTAATATCATCGCGGCCCAAGGCCCCTTCCAGCAGATAAACAGATACCACGCGGACTTGGGGTGCGGCACCCAGACCTAAATCTGCAATGTCTCGAGCAACGGAAGCTCCCAGGGAATCAGGGATACCGTCTTTTTCCTTGATTTCAATACGCCAGATCATAAAACGTTATAATTCTTTTAGTAGACGTTTTAGCCCGCAACACGCCGCATGACTTCCTGATAGGCTTGTTCAATATTGCCTAAGTCCCGGCGGAAACGGTCCTTGTCCAGTTTATTGCCCGTGCCGACTTCCCACAAACGGCAGGTGTCAGGAGAGATCTCATCAGCCAAAATGATACGGCCCTGATAACGGCCGAATTCCAGCTTGAAATCGATCAATTCAATATTTAAATTCAAGAAAAACTTCTTGAGCGTTTCATTCACCTTAAAAGCCAAAGCGGTGATGGCCTTCATTTCATCGTCGCTGGCAAGCTTAAGCGCGCGGATATGATATTCATTAACCAAGGGATCGCCTAAGGTGTCATTCTTATAACAGAATTCCAGGGTGGGGCAACCTAGCACTAAGCCCTCTTCCAAACCTAAGAGGCGGCACAAAGAACCCGCGGCCCGGTTGCGTACGATCACCTCGATCGGCACAATCTCAACCCGCTTGGTCAACATCTCGCGGTCGCTTAAGCGTTTGACGAAATGGGTCGTGATCCCCTCGGTGGTCAAATATTCAAAGATCTTAGACGCAATGCGGTTGTTCATAATGCCCTTCTCGGCAATGACGCCTTTTTTCTGGGCATTGAACGCAGTCGCATCATCCTTAAAATACTGGATCACAAGATCAGGATCCTCCGTCGTGTAGAGTATCTTGGCCTTGCCTTCGTAGATCTTATCCTTGCGCGTCACTATTTGATCCCCGCCTGTTTGAAGATACGGTCGCGGTGACGGATATAATACTTAATGTCAAAGCAGGCATTGATCTCATTTTGAGACAAATGCTTGCGCACGCGGCGGTCACGGAACAGCACATCTTTAAATTCACTGCTTTCCTGCCAGACTTGCATGGCGCAGCTTTGGATGATCTCATAAGCGGCATCACGGGTCAGGCCCTTTTTCATCAACTCTAACAAGATGCGCTGGGAATAAATCAACCCGCGGGTCTTGGAGAGATTGGTGATCATGTTCTTTGGATAAACCAACAAGCCTTCGATGATCGGGATGAATTTATTGAGCATGTAGTTTAACGCAATGGTTGAATCCGGCAAAATGATGCGTTCCGCCGAGGAATGGCTGATATCGCGCTCATGCCACAAGTTGATGTTCTCTAAAGACACCATGGCATTAGCACGTAAAATACGGGCCAAACCGCAAATGCGTTCGCAGGTGACCGGATTACGCTTATGTGGCATGGCGGAAGAGCCGATTTGACCTTTAAAGAAAGGTTCTTCGACTTCCAATAATTCAGTCTTTTGCAAAGCACGGATTTCAGTGGCAAATTTCTCCAAAGAAGAACCGACGATGGCGATGGCCATCAATAAATGCGCATGCGGATCACGTTGGATGATTTGGGTGGCCACATTAGCCGGCTTTAAATTCAATTGCTCGCACACATATTCTTCGACGGAAGGGTCGATGTTCGCATACGTACCTACGGCACCGGACATCTTACCGACACGCATGCTTTCGCGGGCTTGCTGCAGGCGCTCTAAATTACGGTTCATCTCATCGTACCAGATGGCTAATTTCAAACCAAACGTGGTGGGTTCAGCATGCACACCATGGGTACGGGCTATGCAAACCGTGTCTTTATATTTCTTGGCTTTTTCTTTGAGCACGGCCACTAATTTTTTGACATCAACGATCAAAATATCACAAGCCTCGACGCATTGCATAGACAAAGAGGTGTCTAACAAATCAGACGAGGTCATGCCCATATGCAAATACTGGGCTTCCGGCCCTAAGCTCTGGCCGACGTTTTGGATAAAAGCAACCACATCGTGTTTGGTGCGTTCTTCAATACGGCGCACTTCTTCAATATCAAATCTGGCGTTCTTGCGTATCTTTTCCATGGCCGCCTTGGGGATAGCACCAAGCTTAGTCATGGCTTCGCATGACAAGATTTCGATCTTTAGAATAATCTCCATCTTATGCTCATCAGACCAGATACGGCTCATTTTGGACAACGAATAACGGTCAATCATGATGTCTCCTTGCCTAACCTATTGATAAAAGATTAATCTTGCACGTGTGTATATTTAAATTTTTGAGGGAGGTTATCAAAGCGCGGTTACTATAGCAGAGAAAATTTACATGGTCAACCTAAAAAAGACGATATTGACATAAAATATTGAAATATATTGACTTATGTCTCTAGTTATACTATTTTCCCTGCAGTTCAGGGAACTTATCTTGCAGGTATTTGGCACTGACTTCAATACTTTCCTTCATGACGATAGGAATAGTCGAGACTAACTTATGCCCCTTTGGCGAATCATAAAAATCAATAAAGCCTTGTAAATCTTCGGTTGAAAAATTGCGGTCATAGACAGGGATCAATTGTTCAACGATTTCATCGACCTTGATGCGCTCGCGCAACTTGGCTGATTCCTCCGGTTTATCCGCCGGTAAATGGTTCATCATAGCCTCGAAATTCTGCGCCAAGGCCTGGCGGGTGCCGAAGACATCCATGAATTTCAAGATTAAAGCGCGTTTCTCGGGGGTGATAATGGAGAGAGGCGTAATGGCGGAGGCAGTAGCTGCTGGGGCCGCGGGTGCTGCAATAGCAGGAGCCGGCGTCGGGGTGGCAATGGCCACACCGTCAATGTCTTTAATGTCATCGTTATAATAGGTCATGGCCATGCCATTGACTTCCACCTTAATGCTTTGAGGCGTCTTTTCCAAAATCTTGCCGGCCACGGAGCGGCCATCTTTGAGGGTGATCATTTCAGCCGATGCATGCGAGGCAAAAAATAAAAGAAAAATGGCGGATAATAAAGTTAGGGGGTTCATCAATGTCTCCTTTGTCTTATGAATGATATTATAATTCTACTATCAAATTTAATTTAAGCCATATTTTGTGGGAGAAATTGGTAGACGTCACCAATTTTTTTATGCTAGACTGGCACCCATGATTGATCAAATACGCAAAAATATTGACATCAGCTTGGCCCGCTTCCTTGACACCGTCAAGAAAGACTATAAACTCCATTTAGTCTCCCCTTTGTTGTTTGAAGGCATCCGCGAATTCACCTTGCGCGAAGGCAAACGCCTGCGTCCTTTATTGCTCATCCTTACCTATAAAGGTTATGCCCCTAAATCCAAAAAGATATCCAAAAAACTCTATAATGCGTCCACCTGCATGGAATTTCTGCATAATTTCATGCTCATCCACGACGATATCATCGACCGCTCGGACCTGCGCCGCGGCAGGCCCACCATGCATAAAATCCTGGCCCACACCGTCAAGACCGATGACCCGGATAAACTGGGTATCGACTTAGGCATCATTGCCGGCGACATTGTGTATGCCCTGGCCATTGATGCCTTCTTATCCATTGATGAACCCTTAGACCGCAAGGAACGGGCACTTAAATATTTCATCCAAACCGCGGCATTCACCGCCATGGGTGAATTCATTGATACTGTATGCGGGGTCAAAGGCATTGAAGATGTGGATGAAAAAGAAGTCTTTCTTAATTACACGCTTAAGACTGCACGCTATACCTTTGACTGCCCTATGGTCACGGGGGCTATTTTGGCTGGGGCGGACAACAGGGAAATCAAACGCATTTCTGAGTTTGGCATTTTGATCGGTCAAGCTTTCCAGGTGCAGGATGATATCATCGGCATTTTTGAGACGGAAGAAGCCATCGGCAAATCAATATTAAGCGACTTGGCCGAAGGCAAAAAAACCATCTTAGTCGCCCATGCCTACCGCACGTTGAAGGGTAAACAAAAACAGGAATTTTTAAAAGTATTCAATAAGAAGACCAAAACACTGCAGGATTTAGAAGCCGTCAAAAAGATCTTCGTTGAAGGCGGCAGTTTGGCCTATGCTTTAGAGGCCGTCAACACCCGCCTGGCCCAAGCCCAAAAAATCCTAAAGAAATTAAAAATGAACGACGAATACCGCAACCTCATCGGCGGCGCCCTCCTAAAACTCTTTGCCCACTCCCAAAAAATCGTCGCCGCTAATCAATAATTGGTAGCGTCTACCAATTAATTAAAGCATCCATGTCTGGATTCCCGATTAAAGCATTCGGGAATGACAGCGTTATAAAATTAGATTAGGCGGGTGGCTAGTTCGTCTAGGACTAGGCGGCCTTGGTTGGTGGTTTTTAGTTGGTTGGATTCGAACGATAGAAAACCTTGGGACACCAGGTCTTTGATCAGGTCATGTTTATTGGCGGGGACCAGGGAAATATTAATGCCCTGGTTCATGCGCAGGCCGAATATTACTTTTTCCATGATGCGTGTTTCATCACTTAAATCTTCATGGCCATCAATGGCGCTGCCTTCTCTATTAATACGTTCCAGATATATTTGCAACTTATCCGTGTTCCAATAACGCCGCCCATTCAAATAACCGTGCGCACCCACACCAATCCCGGCATATTCACCACCGAGCCAATAATTGATATTGTGCTTGGATTCAAATCCCGGTTTAGCAAAATTACTCACCTCATATTGTTTCAATCCGTATTCATCCAAGATCTTGGCCACCAATAAAAAGTGGTCGGCGAGTTTACCTTCATCATCGAGCTTCATTTGGGTGGCGTAAAAACGACTATTGGGTTCAATGGTCAAGGTGTATAGCGATAAATGCTCACTGCCTAAGGCCGCGATGGCACGCACATCTTCTTCTAATTCAGCCGCGGTTTGCCCGGGAAAAGCATACATGAGGTCTAAATTGATATTATCAAAACCTGCCGTACGCAAGACCCCATAGGCATCAATGGCCGCCTGCCGGTTATGGACCCTGCCTAAAAACCTCAGATAACGTTCATCCAGCGACTGCACCCCTAAGCTGATGCGATTAAATCCCAAGGCTTTTAAACATTGGGCCTTTTCAAGCGTTATCCCCTCGGGGTTGGCTTCAATGGTCATCTCACATTTGGCATCTAAAATAAAATTATTCCGCAAGCCTTGCATCAATTTGGTCAATTGTGCTTCGCTTAATGTGCTGGGGGTCCCGCCGCCTAAATAGATGGTGTTTATTTTATGGCCATGATGCGCTTGCGATTCATGCAGCAGCGCATCCACATAATCATCAGCGCGATGCTCCTGGGCAATGGCCACCACGAAGGAACAGAACAAACATTTGCGGGTGCAAAACGGGACATGGATGTATAAAGAAAATGGATTCATGTGTTTGTGAAAAGATTTAACTTAAAAACCGGAAAATGAAAATTATTTTTTGATAGATTAATCATCCGCACATATTCCC
>CAZBJT010000024.1:0-11404 GCA_964492215.1 uncultured Planctomycetales bacterium
ATGGAAATTGCTGAGATTGAAGACCAAACAGAACGCGTGACGGGCCACGCGTTCTTTTTGGTCTTCAATCTCAGCAATTTCCATCACGGCATCATTATCGTCAGAACGATTGGGTAATTCCGGATTGGCTGCCTGATAGGTATGGCCCATGTCCCCTAAATGCGCCATGGTGATCATGCCATTGGCTTTGGCCTTGGCGATGATCTCTTTATAGTCGGAAGTTTTGCGGTAATGGGTGTTAAGGCCTTCGTCATCAATAATGGCTTCAGCGCCGGAGATGTCCATGCCCGCGATACGGCCCTTGTACGATTCATTCTGGCGTAGGGCGATCAGTTCATCCATGACCTGGCCCACATGCGCGGGTGAATTCTGCATATCCTGACGGGCAAAGGACGCCACCAACTGTGTTTTATATGTGCCGCCTAATACCACGGCTGCCAACTCTTCGGCCCGCTTGAAACCGTTGATCGTAGCGTCAACTAAAGTCTTAGTGTCAGGCGCAAACTTGCGTGATAAATTAATGAGCAACCCAAGATCAAACACCCCGTCGCTAAAATGCTGTAAAGCCACATGGGTAAGCATACGTTCCCAACTCTTTAAATCATAGACACCGACTTTATTATCAAGATTGCCCCTTTTATATAACCTCATTACATAGCGCTGCATGTCGGCAGGCAATTGATGCCATAACAAGCCTTGGTCAATGGCTGCTTGCATGGCTGCGATGTCACTTTCAGCATCATCCTCTCCCATGGTGCGGGCCGCGGCCACAAACTGCTCGATCAAAGAGCGGTTATGCAGAACCATTTCGTTATAACCAAAGCCTTCGTGGATGGATGCACCAACGTGGGTGTGCCAATGACGTTTGGGCCAGGTGCGTACAATAGATACCAGGGCCTGATAAGCCAAATCCTTATAATCAAAGTCCTCTATTTCATGGTTACGTAGACGACCTAATAATTCCTGAATGGATTCCCAAGCTCGCGGAGATAAGCCTGCCTTAAGGGAAACAGCCTTAAACATGACCTCCGCATGACGGTCTGCATCGGTTTTGATTTCTTCTTTTAAAGCAGCAGCGATCTCATCAACAATGGCTTGCTGCTCCGGTGTTAAACGGATATTTGTTATCTCCGCAGCAGAGTTAATAACTAAAAGCCTTTTGTATTCAATGAATGCCTGACTATCGGCCATGGCCGCGCCATTGTCGTCGCTCAAGCCTTTGACGATGTGGCTGATGAATTCGTGGTAGAAGACTTCGAGTTGTTTGTCGGCGGTTTCGTCGAATAGGGCTGGGTGGAAGTTGATGTCCCAGTCGTTCGTGCCGGTCTGAGCATAAGATGCGTAATATGGAAGGCCATTAGGGCCGATGCCCAGGCGATTGGCGTCGGTGGTGATGCGGATGGTGTATTGGCCATCCCTTGGAGGCGCGCGGCCTTCTTGCAATAATCTGGCGAAAGCGGTATTGAATAGGCCGCGGGCGGAAGTAGTAGAAATAGGGGGACACGTAGCTAGTACATGTCCCCCTATTTCTGCGATCGTGCCGGTTAAGGTTAAGCGGTCTTGGGGTGTGGCGCCGTATTTTGTATGGGCAGCGGTGGGGATTTCCTGTTGATAGTTACTGACCGGCTTAACCATTTGGGCAATGCGGTGCAAATGTGACTTAGAACCTGGGTAATCCTTAATGTGGGTGAGATAATTATAAAGATGTTTTTTTTGCGCTGGATTAAGTTTGCTGGCTATCGCCTCTAAGACGCTTTCTGCGGCCGGTGCAATTACCACACGGCCGGGACCGTCAAATTTAAACCTAGGGTCTGATATGTACACTAAAAGCCCAACAAACTTATCATTGAGCACCTCTTCCACCCCGGCCTTCAAATAATGCCGACTTAATTCCTCTAACAGAGATATATCAAATACTTCATAAGGAAAATAACCTTTATTAATTTTTGCTAATAATTCTTCAATAGATGTCGAATGTGTCTCAACACCAGGCAAAAGACCAAAGTGCTTGGCAGTTATATGCATTTTGTACAATGTTTCAGAATTAGCAGCATCATCCGGAAGGGCTTTTATATGCTCCAATACCGTTATGCCGGCAATTAATTTCTTCACGAATGCATGCCGCTCACGATCGTCGATTTTTCTTAGAATATCTACATAAGTTGCAAATGTTACGCCTATACTTACCTCTATGTCATTGCTGCCAGAATACCAAAAATAACCCCCGGCATTGATCTGATAATCCGTCGGTAATTGCGCGTTGACTTCGTCATAAACCCTTAACAGTTCTACACACAAGCCAGCCACTTCAAACAGTTCCCTGAATAATTTTTCTTGTTCACCTAACTGGACTTCCTTCATTAATTCTGAGATCAATTTCCACTCCTCTTTAGGAGGCGCCTCTTTAAACAGGGTTTCAATTTTATTCAAATAATGCCCATTTTGATATACTACAAAAAACCGGCGAATATGTAGCCGTGCTTCCTTAATCAAGCTAGGTTCGCTTTCATCGGAGGGGTCGTTATTTACATGCGTCACAAGCAAGAAATTCATTAGAAACAATGAAACGACCATAGCGACCAATATTCCAGCGACCATCGGGATACCGGCTGTTGCGATGACCTTCCCTGCAGGTGCCATGACAGCGGCAGAAGCGTACGTGGCACGGGTTAAAAGGCCGACGGCAATGCCGGTTAAGGCCAAGTGCTTCACTGCAGCCTTCAACCCTCGGGTCGATTGCATGGCAACCTGGTTCATATGCACCCTTGATCGCAGTAAGTCTAACGTCTTTTTGAAATCAGCATCAGGAGCGGACTGTGCCTCGATCTCGGAGGCAATGGTCTTGGCATCAATTGGTAAATGTTGCGGTTCAACTGTTACCTCGCCGGCCATGCTTATAGTCGTGACTTTTTGCTGTAATATAAAATTAAAACTCTTCCCCTGTAGGCCTTGTTGCTGATGGCGCACAAAGACAAAGACGCCTTCTTTGCTGATGAGTATATTAAACGGCAAATTATTTTCTTTAAGGATGTCCGTATAGGCTAATACCCTGTCACTCAATTGTGCTGCGTCTTTGTGTGTAAATAACAGCACCTTTGCGGCATAATCACGGATCCAATACACCCTTCCACCGGACAAAGCAATATTGGCATTGCTCTTAGTTATATGTTTCCGGGCAAAATCCTCGACGGGCAAACGGCCACCAAAATAAGGCGCCTTCCTGGGGCCACGATCTCCGTAAAAGAAACCTTGGAAATGAAGTTTTTTCGGTACGGAAACAATTTCGCTGCTGCCATAGGTGATCTTAAAATTCCCCTGCCGTGCCCCACGCACCATATAAATGGCCTGGGCCAAATGGTCTTTAGTGAGTTCTTGTTGAGACAAGTGCTGCAAGGCATCCGGGATAACAATAAAATGATTTTCCGCACGCTGATGAAGGTTAATAATAAAATCCCAGATCCTTCCTTGATGGGCCTTTAAGAATAATTTATTGAGAGGATCAATGTTGGCCAATGCATGCTCTTTATCTGCACTCTTTGTGTGTTTCCCATTGGATGTTTCAAGGGGATAAACTGAATGATCAACCTGCACCCTGTATGGCAAGATATCTTGGCGTTTCCTTTTAAAGGAAAACGCCACGGTTTCTTTCTTTCTTGCTGCTCTTTGGGCCCTATTGACCTTTGCACGTATATCTTTAAAGGCATCTAAAATCGCATCGTCTATCCGGGACCATGGCTGATGCACAAGTGATGCATTTCCAAAAAGCATCACCATGGCAAATACCACGACTCCCGGGACAATAAAGGATAGAATTACACCTGACCCTGCGGTAAAGCCGGTGGTTAACATAAGGATGGCGCCTAAGGCCAAAGATTTCAAAATCTTGACAGACGTTCTGCGGGCCAGTATATTATTTCCATTGGTTCCCCCAACCGATGTTTCGTTTAACCTATTTCTATCAACTCCCCCTGTAAAAAATTCCTGGAGGTATTGTTTTATGTTAAACGTCTTATTAACAACCCGTCTCAATGACGACCAACGCAAAGGATTGAGCAAATCTCTCTTTGATCTCGGGAATCTGTCATTCTCATCCCTGGTCCTGACAATCCTTGCTTTAGGACGGCTCGAACTGCCAATTTTTATTATAGGCTGTTTTATACTTGCGCTCTTGTACACTCTATCTATAATACTTTTAAACAACACACGGAGGTCTTTATGAACCCTGGTATATACCCTTTTCTGTTTCTCGCTATCTTTGCGTTGAGCATTTTCTTTATCACTACCCGTATTAAATTGACTAAAACAAAATGAGCGGAACTTTATTAGCATGTTTTGCAGCAGGAATTGTTGCAATCGTCTCATTGATCCTGTGCTGGATAAGCGATAATAATAAACGGAAGGCTGCACATTAATAGTGTTCGTACCTTCATGACGGACAATCGGGGTGACCTGGTTGTCCGTTTCTTTTACAAACATAGTAAGGATGACAATCGCTACGCCAACTACCTTGATGGCCGCAGCTAATCCCGGCATGGCGATGACGGCTATAAGCCCTAAAGAAATCATCAAGCTGCTGGAAATCTCTCCCCGATTATGGCGACCGTTTTTTTTCTTTTGATTACGTGAGGATGTACTTGGCCGGGCAGGTACAACGGATTTTGCTGCTGGTTGGGCCGGGGCCTTGCTTGCAGCGGCTTCGGATTGTTGATTGCTTCTTTTGCGACGCCATATGTAAAGACCCGTTAAGGCTGTGACACCAGCCGCTAAAGCGCCCGCAATGTATTTCCAGGTTAAATTCTTTTTAAGGGCGTCTTGAGCAACTTGAGGCACAATCACTGTGTTTGTTGGTGCTGGACTGATGCTGGCACCTTGCTGCCTAGATTTATTTGCTTCCGCTTCAATTGCTTCCTCTATTCTTTTAAAATATTCCTGCATTATTGGCAAGATCTCATCAGCTAGTGCTTCAAAACGATTTTTAATATCCGGCTGCTCAAACCAATTGATCAGCGGTTGATTTGCCTGAATGGTGGATAACGCTATTCCGGTTGGAAGATTACGGTCATAACGATCCTGCAGTAACGCAAAGTACATGTCAAAGATGCCATAACTCGTTAGATTTTTATTACCGCCTGCCAATTGAAATATTCCCATACCCGCAAAACGGACGAAATGGAACCTGTGGAGATACTCTTCGCCTTTTTGATATTCTTTTAAATATTGCAACTCCATGTTCTTTTTTATTTTTAACGACTCAATTTCTTTTTGCGCCTGATCCACATTGAGGTATTTTTGTTCTACCATCCATTTCAAGAACTGTGCTTGTTTACGTGTTTCAATGTATTCATGAGCATCTTGCTGGGCGATCTCCTGAAGAATGCGCGGCTCTAAAGCCTTGACGGTTATTTCTTTGCCTTGTTGGGCGCTTAATTGATTAAATGTTTTATAAAATGTATTAGACTCGAGTGCCGACGTATTATTCGTTGAATTCAACACCTTTACTTCAACCAAACCCCAAGCTTCCCTGACTATCACAGATGTCCAGCGAAGATAATGTGTCATGGGATGCTGCGATGCATCGACATCCTGTTCTTGCAAAAGCACAGGATTATAGTAAATCAATTCTTGCCGTGTTATTGGATGAAATTTCTTGCCGATGGAAGTTGGAGATTTTGCGTCAATAACAACTTCTCCCTTGATCCACTTTTGAGCATAAGCCTCGACGATGGCATAATCAGGATAGCCCATATCCTTAAGCTCTTTGGCTGTTTGGGCTACCTTAAGGGCGAAATCTCGTGTGGTAGGTATAGCAGCAACTTGAGCAGCTGCAGGCGCGGCTGGATTCTGGGGCTCGGCGGCATTGATAGCTGTTGTACTAAGCGTTCCTATGGCAGCGGCGATGGCGATGGCGGCGGGCAAGGTGTGTCTGATGGATTTCTTGGGTCCTAAAGCGCGTTCGACTTGGGCGGATTCTGCAACCGTAGGCTGCTGGCCTAAGGCGATTTTCTCTAATATAAGATTGGTGCTGTGTGACAAGCCATAGATGGCGCCGGCTTCATGGACGATCGTGGCCCATAATAAATCTTCATTACCTTTGACAAATAATTCACGATTTAGGATGATCCATTGCTGTTTAGCTGGATACGGAAGGATGCGTACACCGAATATTTTAATCCAACGCATGACCCATGTCTTACGGTTGAACGCCCAAAGACCGCGCTTGGACCGCTCTACGTGCGGATAAACACTTTCAAATTCTTTAAACATTTCCGCTACTGGACCAGCCCGGATGCCATTGGTCTTACCGGTGGCCAACTTCTCAATAATGTCAGCGATAACACCCAAGCCGCGTTCACGTAAGGCTTGTGTCCTTCTCGCGATACGGCCGTGATTTACTTCCCAGCCCCATTTGAAATTTTCCTTATACTTGTTTGAAATAGATTGAACTTTATTGGCCTGCGCATCCGTCGACTCGGCGCCGCTTTTGGTGGATGTTCTATCGTTCCACGCAATGCGTACATCCTGTAAGGCAGGACGGATATTAATAGGTGCCATGCGACCTTTGGTAATATCCAATAACATGTCCCACTGATACCGATAACTCATGCCTGTTGATGCCCATACTGAAGGCCGAATTTCTTCCCATTCATTCGGGAAAGTCTCGCGTGAATTAATCTCTTGCCGCCACTGTTCCATTTCGTGGGTAGAATAAATCGTACGTACACGTGGCGTATGACTTAAAAGATTTTCCCTGCTCCAGAAATTCCCATCATGCCAATACTTAATATCACCTCTTTCATAATTACCCTTTAAACGCCCTTTATCATACCCAATGCCTTCAACCTGGCCTCCTAATTCATCAATTTTACGGTACGCTTCTTTGATAAGATGCTCAAAGGATTGCTCTTGACCAGGTACCCACCGTATCACAGCACCAAAACGCTGTGCCGCACCGTTTTGATGATTAGCCGGTATGCTGCCCCAGATGGCTGCAAATTTAACACCATCACCAATTACACTGGGGACAATCAAATTAGACGGTTGATCTGGGAAAGAAGTGACCATGGTAAATCCTTCGCCAATAAAATAACTGGAAGCGGGATACCGAACAAATGGGACTTCTTCATTGGCGATGCGTAAAGACATGGGGGCGACACTATAATGAATGGATGCATAGCCGCGGGAAGCCATATAACGTTGTTCAGCAGCGCTGTTTTCTGCGTGGCTGCGGCCATATAATTCATGGTAGATGACAGCGGGTAACACATATGCTGAATTATCCATGATGTGACAAAGGATGAATATTTTGTTTTCATGCTTGCGGTAATAGGCAGCGAAATACGGTTGGTCAACGACATTAATAATCTGAATATCCGGCGAGCCGAGTAAGGCATTTTCATGGCCTTGGGCTTTTAAGGCCGCGCGCACATCTTCAATGTGCGGGTACAATTGTGCTTGCTCGCGCTCATTGGGGACCCTGATCTCAAATCCTGCGGTCCGCCACTCGCTGATCTTCTTTTCGCTATCCTGCACGGAGTAATTATGGTAGCCGCCGTCCGGGAACTGTGCCCTAGCCCTCTGCACAAAACCCTGCATATTCTTAGGGGTGAATAACGGTTGATGACGAAGATTTGCCGGACGATTTTGCGCGTATGTTAACGCAGCTGTAACAAATGCTGCGGTGCCCCATGTAGCGCCGCCCACATGGGCCGTGCGTAATGGCAGGGGAATGTCTTTGGTCTTAAGTTTAGATACCAAAGCCACACGCTTAAATCCGATCTTATTGAAAACACTCCAACCATATCCCGTCCTGGAGGTATCATCCGTCAAATATGCCACATCCAACTCATTGGTGATGACTTGCTGTGGGTTATTTTCCTTCAATGCATTGTGACGATAATCTTCAATCTCAACCAAACGGCCGTTCACATCCATATAATATAAATGGGCATTGCCATTAGAGGCGATAAGCAGGCGATGACGCACCTCTACAGGGATGCCGTCTAAGGCCAAAAGCCTTTGCCTCAAACGCTCCGTCTCATTACCTGACGTAATCAAATAAATACCGCCGGCCTTTAAATAAGCAATAATGGCCTCATACGCCAGGCTGCTTTTAAAAGGTTGTGGCGGCCCGTTTAATTCATTGTCGTACGTGACCCCGCTGCCATTGGCTATCAGTAATGTTTTAGTCTTGCCTGCGTCAATTAAATTCCCCGGCGTATAGTGCATATCCTTAAGGGTCTCCGACCAATGCTGTGCCAGGTAATTGATCGGTAATGCTTTATTGACCCCATTGCGGTTGATCTCGAGGGTGGATGCGCCGCCGCCCTTGACATAAAGGTCATGTTGTTTGCCCTTAAGTTGACGCACCAGCCACCGGAAGGCTTTCTGCCGGATCTTCGGGTCATTGAAGCCGATGAATGCCACCTGGGCTGCCTGATGCGTACCTTCTTCCAATCCTCTCTGTTCAATCTTTATTCTGTCCCCGCTTGTGCATAATGCATTGGTGGATTTACCCAAATTTAAATGACGGCGCAACGCTTCAGCCCCCTGCTCAGTGGCGAATTCAACGGCGGCACGGTCCAGCATGGTGCTGGTGTGCGGATAAATACCGGTACGGGCCAGATCAGCGTCGGATTTAAATGTTGTCTTGCCCAAGACCCGGTAGCCTTCATTGAATGTTAATTCCGTGTAAGCTATCTTCTGGCGTTCCCGGGCCTTGAATGTACCAAAAGAAACATGACGGTATTGATCCATGAACTTATTTAATTCAGCCACTTGATTTTCGCCCATGGAGCTAAAGAAATACCCTGCGGTAATGTGCCATGGGCGTCTATCATCTTTCTGCGCGGCCCAGTCGAGCTTGATCAATTCAATGTTTCTGTCTTTAGCATGTTTGGCATAAACGCGCACTTCCCAGAATAAGCCATTCAAGGGGTCCCAATTGGGACGCACCACTTCAACTGCAAATTCTTTGATCTTTGAGCCTAATCCGCGTACCGTCAAATGCCATTTTTCCGGTTGAACAAAATAAATATGACGGCCAAAACGTGCTTTTAATTCCTGCTGGAATTCCAGCATGCGCTGATGTAATTCGCCACTGGGTATGAACACGACTTCCGTCTCACCAAACGCCCTATGGTCACGTTTATCAACCGGTTTTAATTCCCCTTGAGGAGTTAAGAAACGATGTGAGCGGATAAGGCTGCCTTCTCTAAAGGCCCGCGGACGCACGTCCCGGCTCTTGCGGTAATCATCGCGGAATAAATCAACCGACACATACCGAGGCTGTTTGCGGGGCCACATGGACCAGAATATTCCTGCCAGAGCGATAAGGCTTAAACCAAAAATTGCCACTGCCCCGATCGGTGAAATCTTTGCCAGGAATAAGGCCGCGACGATAAAGGTGGATGATTCCAGCATGAACTCACCACTCAATACCCTCTTTAACAATGGCACGGCTTCATGGGCATCATAACGGATTAATTTTGTGGGCGTCCCGTCACGTTCGATGGTATCGACGAGTTTTAATATTGATGCCGGTACGATCTTAATACCGGACTGCTTTAAATCCTGGTCCTTATCCGTTAATGCCAGCGGTCCTGAGGGTTTCTTGGCGTCCTTGGCTTCTGCTTTGGGATCGTCCCTGACATTTTGTTTGCGCTTGGGATAAAGATAATAGATCAATGTGCCCAGCCGCTCGATAAAATCCTCCCGGGTGGAAGTTTCATCTTTCATGCGTTTGATGGCAGGGTCTTGCATTAATTCCGCGTCGAATTGCTCAATCAATTCTCTCGCCAGGGCCTGGGCCGGGGCCAGGTAGTCGCCTTCATCGACCATACCGGCCAATTCTCTTTCCAACTGGTCGAAACGTTCGATTAAGTTCGGCATCAGGCGTTGCGGTGCAAAATCAGCGACGATAAGCACTTTGATCAGGTCTTTAAAAGCTTTCTTGGAAATGCCGTTAAATAACCCCACCAATTGGTCCCACGAATTATTCACCGTCTCATTGTCGGCGGTGGCATTACCAAAGAACAGTGTCAACGCCCCACGCTCTTTAGCACCTAATATGCCTTCGGCAACCCCATTTACCATGAAATGCGGAGCGATCGATGTGCCAAAACTTCCGGGTCCGATCGTTACCACATCTCCCTCGGTTAAACTATTGAACAGGTCAATGACTTCCTTATTGGGCTGTGCATAATGCGGTCCGGCAGGCCTCGTACCTTTGACACCGAAACCTTCCAGCAATCCGTAATGGATATTGCGGGATTGATTCACCGACTCCGTCGTGAATGTCTGCGTGTGGACAAAAGGAGTGCGCAGGAAAAGCTGAATTGGGTTGCCGCTGCTGGAGCGTAATTCAAACAACCCCGTCTTGCCTTTCTTACCTTCCATGTGCAAGGCGCGACCTGTACCATCGCGGGCCATGTCCTTGCGGGTCGAACCATTGTTCTTCTTTTGCAGGAACGGATCTTCGCCCGTCTCTCCCATGACCGTCCACTCCTCACGCTTACCTGTCCCGCTGTTGACAAAAGACAATACCGCCTGCCCCTGCTCATTAGTCACATAAATCTCATCCTCGGTCAAAAGACCGAGGGCTAATTTCATGTCCGCACAAAGGGCAGCCCGGTCGCCAAATTTCAATGTAATTGTTAATGGTATGCGTCCGCCTTCAGGAGCCGGATTGGTTACGATCACATCATCGCCTTCACTACGGAATAAAATACTGTGATTGTTATTGTCCCCCAAAGAAAAGATCAGCGTATTGTCCTGATACACCGAGTATAAGGTGTTAGGTTCAAAACTCGACACCATGACCTGGACATGGTCGATGCCCATGGCCTTGACCATGTTGTTCATGGCCCGCTGATACCGCTTTTGTTCATCATCCGTCCTCACCGCAGCCTTGCCGGTCTTGGCGGCATCGGGATTGGATAAGAACCCTTCATCCCCCCAGAACCCGACGGTCAACATATTGCGTATGGATGCCTTGGCCACCGGCATGACCTGGTCTTGTAGAGGCTTGTCGACATTTAACTGGTCCACATTATGGATGGAACGCATCAAGGCATGGCTGAAATAGAAAAAATCGTCCTCTAATTTTAGGCCCGGCTGGGCAATGGTCTTAACAATGAACGGTAATGTGCCTTCCGCAATGGTCGCAACAGGTGCATGTTCATTGATGCGCCCATCATCACTCATGATATATTTAAGTTTATCCGCAGAAAGGAACCCGCCCAAGGCATTGACCTGGTCGCCCGGCGGCGGCAAAATGCCAAAGCCATTTTTATCAAGTTGGGTCACCACGGTGTAGCTGCTGCCCCCGTCGTCATTGACCGTGACCACAATATAAACATCGTACTCATCGAGCATGCCGGCTATTTCCATCCACTGGCGATGGAAG
>CAZBJT010000025.1:0-7239 GCA_964492215.1 uncultured Planctomycetales bacterium
AGTTATTTTACCCAGTTGGCACGCCTCCAAGAGCTTGATGCTTTCCAATCAAGCTCTTGTAAGATGCCTTGGGTAAAATAACTGTAAACCGACGCAGACGGCAAAAATATCCCGTTCCGCATACAATAGTACTTAACTCTTTTGACTCGAGCCACCCCGACCAAATAATTAAATTACCCTAGGTGTCTGGAATTAGGAATCAGAATTCCAGTTGACACTGTAAGTGCTTGTTGGTACTATAGTTGCGATTTTAAACTGTGTGAACGGGAGAATATTAATGACAAAGAAAGATATTGTTTTAAAAATCACCGACGCGACAGGTATTAAGCAGGTGGACGTCAAGAAAATCGTGCAAAAGACTTTTGACGTGGTCGTGGAAGCGTTGATGCGTGGCGAGAAAGTGGAATTGCGCAATTTTGGCGTGTTTAAGATCAAAGAACGTCGTGCGCGTTTCGGCCGCAACCCCCGCACTGGAGAAAGTGTTCCTGTTCCTCCCCGGAAAGTGGTGGTTTTTAAATCCGGTTTGGAAATGAAGACAAAGGTTAAATAAGGGGCCGGGTTTAAGTGATCAAGAAATTTGCCGTCCCACGTGGGACTTCCGATATACTTCCCGATAGTATTCCGCTTTGGGAAACGCTGGAAAATAAAGCCCGCCAAATCCTTAAAATGTATGGTTACCGGGAAATCCGCACGCCTATCTACGAAGAAACCGCCCTTTTTAAACGTTCTTTAGGCCAAACCAGCGACATTGTTAATAAACAGCTTTTAGAATTAGCCACCGATAAAGAAGAAGGCTATGCCCTGCGCCCGGAAGGTACTGCGGCGGTCGTGCGTTCCTACGTCGAGAATTCCATGGACGGCAAGGAAAGCTTGTCCAAACTTTTTTATATCGGCCCCATGTTCCGCGGCGAGCGTCCGCAAAAAGGGCGTTTGCGTCAATTCCATCAGATTGGGGCTGAAGCCATAGGCCCCAATTCCACGGCACCCTTGCTCGACGCTGAAATGCTGGCCCTGGCCATGAATTTATTAAACGATTTCGGTGTGAAGAACCCGCGCCTTAAGATCAACAGTTTAGGCTCGACAGAAGATAAAGCGAATATTTCAATTTGGCTGCGCGGTGAATTTGCCAAACATAAAACAGAATTATGTGAGGAATGCCAAAATCGTTATGAACGTAATGTCTTTCGCGTCTTAGATTGCAAAAATGAAGGCTGCCGCCGCTTGGTTGCGTCTTTAGTCAAAGACCTGCCTTTGTCGCCGGCCAGTAAAGATTATTTTGAGAAGGTGCAAGGCGCTTTAAAAAGTGTGGGCATTGCATTTGATGTGGCGCCGCATTTGGTGCGCGGCCTGGATTATTATACCCACACGGTCTTTGAGATCACCGCCGAAGGTTTAGGCAGCCAAGATGCCGTCGGTGCCGGTGGCCGCTATAGCGGCTTGGTGCACGAATTAGGCGGCAGTGAGAAAGTGGATTATGGCGCCATTGGTTTTGCTTTAGGCATGGAACGCATTTTATTGGCCCGTGGTCAATCAACAGAGCTGCCCGTCGGGGTCACCGTATTTGTGATTGCCATGGATGAGGCGTACGCCGCCCAAGCCTTTACATTATTGCAAGAAATACGCAAAGCCGGCATCAGTGCGGACATGCATTTCGGCAAAGGTTCCATGAAGTCGCAAATGGGTAAAGCCAATAAAGCCAATGCCCGTTTTGCCTTGATCCTAGGCGAGGATGAAATCAAGAACAACACCGTCGCCCTCAAGGACATGCAAGTAAGTCAACAGGAAGCTGTGCCAATTCAAGACATTGTGGAAAGCCTTAAGAAGAAATTAGGTTTATGAAAGTACAGTTTTCAAAGCATGCTTTATCGCAAATGGAAGAGCGTGGCACAACGCGCGCTGAGGTTGTTAAGGCTATTGAATATGGGGAAGAAGTCCCGGCTAAGAAGGGCCGCAAAGCATTCAGGTATAATTTATCTTTTAGCGGTTCATGGATGGGGAAAAGATACAGGACTAAGCAAATTAAACCCATTATCATAAAAGAAAATAGCCACTATGTCGTTGTTACGGTTTATGTGTTTTATTTCTAAGGGGGGAGCATATGAAGATTATTTATGATGATCAAGTCGACGCTTTATATGTCAAGTTTGTTGATACAAAGGCTAAGGTCATTACGCATCAGTTGACGGAAGATATCGCCGTCAACTATGGACCTAAAGGTGATGTGGTTGGCATTGAAATCTTATCCGCGCATGAACATTTGAAATTTATCGGTAAGAAACCGAAATTAGAGGCCGTTAATTTAGCGGTCAATTAAATTTAGAAAGGTTTTAAATGAGAACGCATACATGTGGTGAATTAAATAAAACACTTAAGGATCAGGAAGTTGTCTTATGCGGCTGGGTGCATCGCCGCCGTGATCATGGCAAACTCATCTTTATTGATATCCGCGACCGTTATGGCATCACCCAGGTGGTGTTTGTTCCGTCGGTGAGTCCCGATGCCCATAATGAAGCGCAAAAATTAGGCCCTGAGTTTGTGGTGAAGATCACAGGCACGGTCAATGTACGCCCGCCTAAGAATGTCAACCCGGAAGCGCCCACAGGCGAGATCGAATTATTGGCCAAGGGCTTGGAAATCCTTAACACCGCCAAGGTGCCTGTCTTTGAAATCGATGACAATATTGAAGCCGCCGAAGATTTGCGTTTGACCTACCGCTATTTAGACATCCGCCGCAAAAAAGTGCGTGATGCGCTCGTATTGCGCCATCAAATTTGTGCCTCGATCCGCTCATTTTTAAATACGGAAAAGTTCACCGAAATCGAAACCCCGGTGTTGACCAAGTCAACCCCGGAAGGTGCCCGTGACTTTTTAGTACCATCACGTTTAAACCCCGGTGCTTTTTATGCCTTGCCGCAAAGTCCGCAATTGTTCAAGCAGATCCTGATGGTTTCCGGGATGGACCGCTATTATCAGATCGTCAAATGTTTCCGCGACGAGGATTTGCGCGCCGACCGCCAGCCGGAATTTACCCAGCTGGATATGGAAATGTCTTTTGTGGATGAAGAGTTTATCTATAACATCACCGAGCGTTTGTATCAGCGTATTTTCAAAGAAGTGCTGAACATCGATTTGCCTATTCCATTCCCCCGCATGACCCATGCCGAGGCTGTGGCCAAGCATAATTCCGACAAGCCGGACATTCGCCAGGATAAAACCAATGCAAAAGAATTTGCCTTTTTATGGGTTGTAGATTTCCCATTATTTAAGTATAATCAGGAAGAAAAACGCTGGGACAGTGAGCATCACCCGTTTACCGGTATTAACCCGGCCGATTTGCCTGCTTTAGAAAGCGGAGATTACGCTAAAGTACGCGGCCGCTGTTACGATTTGGTGCTCAACGGCAATGAGATCGGTTCCGGCTCCGTGCGTATCCACCGCCGGGAATTGCAGCAAAAGATATTTGATATTATCGGCCTTCCGCCTGAAGAGGCATTAAAGCGTTTCGGTTTCTTATTGCGTGCTTTTGAATATGGCGCGCCGCCGCACGCGGGAGTGGCCTACGGCATTGACCGTATTGTAACGATCATCACCGGGAATGAATCCATCCGTGATTGCATTGCCTTCCCTAAGACACAAAAGGGAAGCTGTTTGATGACAGAGGCTCCGTCGGATGTGGATGCCAAACAGCTTAAGGAATTAGGTTTAGTTGCTATTAAGAAAAGTTAAACAGGAGAGTGTGATGTTCAATAAATTATCAGTTGTGGTGGTGCTGGCTGTTTTGGCTGCCGGTTGCGGCGTGAAAGCTCAAACCTATGTGATGACCAAAGACCGCGTCGACCAAGACCAATCAGGTAATGCCGGTTGTTTGGCCGGTAAATGCGCGCCCCAACCCGAGCCGGAAAAAAAGACCCGCAAGGTGTATGTGCTGGAAGTAAGCAAGCCGGTTGCTGAGTCTCAGGTTAAGAAAATTGTGCAGGAAGAGACTAAGGCTGCAGCTGCCGAGCCTCAGGCTGAAGTAGCTAAAGACCAGCCGGTCGAGACCCGCAGCGCCCCGCAACAACGCGCCATTGTGATCCCGCCCATCGAGGATGAA
The DNA here is from genome assembly GCA_964492215.1 of uncultured Planctomycetales bacterium. Taxonomy (GTDB): domain Bacteria; phylum Omnitrophota; class Gorgyraeia; order Zapsychrales; family Fredricksoniimonadaceae; genus CAYNTZ01. Next base: position 4,094 of record CAZBJT010000025.1, read on the forward strand.
CCCGTAGCGGTTGAAAAGCCTGCAGCGGCCCAGCCTGCTTCTGCTAAAGCAGTCACCGGCCCCAAGGAAGCGCAGTCCTATACTGTACTCAAAGATGATACTTTGCAGAAAATCGCCAAGAAGTTTTACGGTTCCTACAGCCAATGGATCAAGATCTACGACGCCAATAAAGACAAATTAAAGAACCCTAATTTTGTGAGACCCGGCACGGTGATCACTATCCCGGCGGCGGAATAATGGAATTTCGCTTACAATTCGATAACAACCGTGATTTACAGGCCTTGTTTGGCCGTTACGACCTCAATCTTAAAATCATTGAAAAAGAATTGGGTGTGCGCATTGTTCGTTCCGAAGATGGTGTAAAGATCATCGGCTCCGACGCGCAGACCCAAAAAGCCAATGAGCTGTTCCATTATTTGATGACCTTTGTCGAGAAGGGCAAGGACGTCAAAAAAACGGACATCATTTATGCCTTGCGTTTGGTCGATAAAGAAAAAGAAATCGATTTCAAGCGCCTGGCCAAAGAAAAGATCGAAGTCTCCGTCAAGGGTGGTTTGGTTACCCCTAAGACCAAGGGGCAGATTGAATACATTGAAGCGATCAAGAACCATGATTTGGTTTTTTGTATCGGCCCCGCCGGTACGGGTAAAACCTATTTGGCCATTGCCATGGCGGTCAATGCCCTGAAAAAAGGGTTGGTGCGCCGTATTATTTTGACCAGACCTGCGGTTGAAGCCGGTGAGAATTTAGGGTTCCTGCCCGGCGACATGGTCGAGAAAGTCTTACCTTATTTACGCCCATTATATGATGCGCTTTACGATATGATGGAAGCTGAGACCGTCGAGCAATACACCGAGCAGGGGATCATTGAAGTAGCCCCCCTGGCCTTTATGCGCGGCCGTACGCTCAATGAGGCCTTCGTTATTTTAGATGAAGCCCAGAACAGCCGCCCCGATCAAATGAAAATGTTTTTGACTCGCATGGGTTTTGATTCAAAAGTGATCGTCATAGGCGACGTTACTCAAAGCGATTTGCCGACGAGTGAGACGAATGGCTTAGCTGAAGCGGACCGCGTATTAAGCCGCGTGCCGGAGATCAAGTTCATCCATTTGACCAGCGAAGACACCGTGCGTCACGAATTAGTGCAAAAGATCATCGAAGCTTACGGGCAGGCGACCAGCGGGAATCCCCGGCACGAGGGGACGACCAACGGTAATCATAAACATTGATTGTTTAGCGTTTACCACAAGCATTCACTATGAAGAATCTTTCTGTTTCCGCCATTTTTCCAGATCAGCTGATCATGATGGCTGTCAGTTTTGTGGCCCTTTTGGTTTTTTGTTATTTCTCCGGCCTTTCTTTGCTTATCCCGCTGTTATTGTTTTTCTTCGGCGTGCATTTATTCTTCTTTAAGAAATCATCCACCAGGCTTTTTTTACAATTACTTTTGCTGTTAGTCATCCTCATGTTCGGCGCTCATGTGGGGGCGTCTTACGGGGCGTGGGCCCATTATTATTTGCCCGTCGCTGCGGTGCCAATGCTCACCATGTTATTGTTCAATGATGTGCAATTGGCGTTCATCATGGCGTTCATGAGTGCGGCGTTAAGCGGGCTCATGCTGGGCCTGGACATTAATGAAATGCTGATTTTCTTCTTAGGCGGTTTGGCCGGTGCCTATAAGGTGCGTTCCGCCCGCACCCGCGGCACGTTACTGACCGCCGGTGCATATGTGGCTTTTATCCAGGCGGCTTGTTTTATCCTCGCCACCCTCGTCATCAATAAAGACATAATCCTATATGTTCTAAAGCCATTGGTTATCAATGGTCTGGTCGCGGCCTTTGTGGTGATGGCCACCTCCAAGATATTTGAGATTCTTTTTGGTGAAATCACTAATTTTACCTTGCTAGAATTATCCGATTCATCACACCCCTTGTTAAAACGCATGGTCATCGAGGCGCCGGGCAGTTATCACCATAGTTTGATCGTCAGTAATTTAGCTGAGGCGGCGGCGGATTCCATCGGTGCTAATGCTTTATTGACACGGGTGGGTGCGTATTACCACGACATCGGCAAAATGGTCAAGCCCGGTTATTTTACCGAGAACCAGCTGGTGCCGGGCAATAAGCATGATGATTTAGAACCTTCCATGAGCCGTTTGGTCATCCTTAATCACGTCAAGGAAGGGGTGGAGCTAGCCCAGAAATACAAATTGAGCCAGAAGATCATTGATTTTATCCCGGAGCATCATGGCACAAGTTTGATCCACTTCTTCTATCAAAAGGCATTGACCGAAGGCGATGAAGACGAAGAGGTGGGTGAAGAGGATTACCGTTACCCCGGCCCCAAGCCGCAAAGCAAAGAAACCGCCATTGTATTGCTGGCCGACTCCGTCGAGGGTGCCACCCGCGCTTTGGATGAGCACACGCCGCAGAAAATCGGGGACGTGGTGCGTAAGGTGATCAACAATAAATTTATCGACGGTCAATTAGATGAATGCAACTTGACCCTGCGCGAGATCGACACCATCGCCAACACATTCGTACGCGTCCTAACCGCCATGTACCACAGCCGTGTGAAATACCCTGAAAAAAAATAATTGGTAGCGTCTACCAATTATTTGGCCTATTCAATAACGTGCATGCCGCAGAGCATAATTGGTAGCGTCTACCAATTATTTTTAGACATGAATATTTCCATTACTAATCACCAACACAAGATTTCCATTTCGCAGGCCAAGGTCAAGTGGGCGGCTGAGGTTGCGGCTAAGCGGTTGCGGTTGAAGATGGATGATTTGTCTGTGGTCTTTGTGGGTGCGCAGCGCATGCGGACGATTAATCGGACTTTTTTGAAGCATGATTATGTTACCGATGTGATTACATTTGATTTAGGTGCAGCGGTAGGGGAGATCATTATTTGCCCATCGGTGGCAGCATCACAAGCGCGGCAATATGGTAATTCGGTGCAGCGGGAAATATTGCTGTATATGGTGCACGGGCTGTTGCATTTAGCCGGCTACGACGACCACGCCCCCGCCGACATCACCCGCATGCGCGCCAAAGAAAAAGAACTCATGAAAGAATTATGAAACGAATTATTGTTATAGCGGGGTTGGCTTACTTGTGTTTTTTTGTGGAGTTTATTCTTTA
>CAZBJT010000025.1:7339-11395 GCA_964492215.1 uncultured Planctomycetales bacterium
TTATTGTTATAGCGGGGTTGGCTTACTTGTGTTTTTTTGTGGAGTTTATTCTTTATAATACCTTTGGTCCTTGGGGTAAGCCGGAACTGCTGATTTTGTTGTTCGTTTTTTTCAATCTTTACATGGGTATCCGTTACAGCATTGTGGCGGCCTTGATCGCTGCTTTGTTAAAAGAGGCATCGGGTGGTGCTCCTTTGGGTACGTATGTTTTTGTGTATATTGTTGGTGCGTACTGGACGACCTTTGTCAGTAAGAATTTGTATCAGCCGGGCTCGCGTTTTTCGCGCGCGGTCGTGGCTTTTTTTGTGGTGCTGTTTTGTTTTATCCTGGAAGCAGCGGTGCACATGCGCGAGCATGAGGTGCGTTTAGGCGAGATGGTCAGCTATATCCTGGCCCCGCAACTCATCACCACCATGATCGCCGCTACGTTCGTGTTCCTCCTACTACGCGATGTCTGCGTATTATTCGATTTAAAGAAAGCCTAATGCGTCTTCAGTCTATTCAGAATGCTATTATTTTTTTGTTGCTGTTGATCGTGGCTGCCTTGGTTTATACGCAGATTGTTCGCGGGGCGTATTACCGTGATCAAAGCATTAATAATCGCATCCGCGTCGTACCCATCGACGGGCCGCGCGGCCGTATTTTGGACCGCAACGGTTTGGTGCTGGCGGACAATCGGCCGGCGTTTCACGTCGGGGTGGTGGCCCAGGATGTGGTGGACAGCGACGCATTATTCAATTACTTAGGCCGCGTATTAAAAAAAGACCCTGCCGCACTGGCCCGCCAATATAAACTCAGGCGCCTCACGCCTTTTGCCCCTGTTATCCTCGCTGAGGACGTGCCCAAGGACATCGTGGTCAAGATCCAGGAAGACCGTTTGCTTTATCCGGGCCTGGTCGTGGAAGAAGGGTTTGAACGGTTTTATCCTTTTGAGAAAGACGGCGCCCATGTGCTGGGTTATGTCGGCAAGATCAACCCTGATGAAGTGCGTGATGGGCTTGAGTATGGTTATACGCCGCTTAGCATCGTCGGAAAAAGCGGTGTTGAGAAAATGTATGACAATGTGTTATATGGCACATCCGGCGGCAGGCAGATCGAGATCAATAACCGCGGCCAGGAAGTGCGTTTGCTGGGGCTTAAAGATTCAGAGCAGGGCAAAGACATCAAACTCACTTTGGATGAACGCCTGCAGCAGGCGGCCCAGGAATTATTAGGCGACCGGCAGGGAAGTGTGGTCGTCATGGACACAAGCAGCGGCGAGGTATTGACTTTAGTCAGCAGCCCGTCGTTCGACCCTAATGCATTTAGCGACCATGGCCGGCGGGAATTGATCGGCGGTTATTTAAAAGACAGCCGAGGGCCTTTGATCAACCGTGCGGTCTCCGGCCAGTACCCGCCGGGATCGGTGTTTAAGATCATCGTGGCCTTAGCCGCGATACAGCTTAACAGAATCACACCGGAAACGTCGTTTGATTGCCCGGGTTATTACATGTTAGGCCAAAGAAAATTCGGCTGCGCGCACGTGCATGGGGTGCAGGATTTAACCCAGGCCCTGGCGCATTCCTGCAACGTTTATTTTTTCCACGTCGGTAAAATCGTCACGCCTGAGATCATCGGTGCCTATGCCAAGGCTTTCGGTTTTGGCCGATCGACGGGAATCGACCTGCCTTATGAAGTCAAAGGCAAAATAGTCACACCCCCCAAAGCCAAGGGGTGGTTTACCGGTAATACCTTGAACTTATCCATCGGCCAGGGTGATACGCTGTCAACCCCGATGCAGATAACCGTAATGATGGCGGCTGTGGCCAATAATGGCCTGATGTTAAAACCGCGCATCGCCAAAGTGCTCGACCAAACCGAAGTGCCCGCACCTGATTTAAACCGCCTGCCCATGATTCGCCTGCGGGATGAGGCCTGGCGCGATGTGCAAAAGGGCCTGCGTTCCGTGGTCACGGACGAAGAAGGCACCGGCCACGAACTCAGTGCCCTAAGCGGCATGACCATCTGGGGCAAGACCGGCACAGCCCAGGCCGGGACCAACAAGCCTAATCACGCCTGGTTCGCCGGTTATGCACAGAGCCCCAAAAACAACATCGCCTTTTGCGTTTTCCTGGAACACGGCGGTTCCTCCGCCAATGCTGTCGCCATCACCAAAGAATTACTCACCCGCATGCAAGCCCTCAACATTATTTAAAAAAGAATTGGTAGCGTCTACCAATTCTTTCAATAATCCCCAATAAGCCATAGACCTAAGAGCATTAGATATGCTATACTTTAGCAGGAGGTAAAAATATGATAAAAATCCATGAAGATTTTATTGTTGACCGCAAAGGGAACCGCAAGTCTGTTATTTTGCCTTATAGGGAGTATGAAGGTCTTCTAGAAGATCTTGCTGATCTAGCTGTCATCGCTGAACGTCGCAAAGAAAAAACCATCTCTCATAAGGATTTCATAGCGGAGTTGAAAAAAGATGGGCGTATATAAGCTCTGCTGGAAAGAATCTGTCCGCAAAGATTTTCGTCGTTTACCTCCTGCGCTGGTTTCCAAAATTATTAAGAAAGTCGAGTCATTGCCGGCAAATCCGCTTCCTTCTGACTCCAAAAAGTTAAGAGATACAGAGCATACTTATCGGGTAAGAGTGGGAGATTATCGGATTGTTTATCAGGTCAATCCGTCAGATAAAGAGATTTTGGTCTGTCGTGTTCGGCATCGGAAAGATGCGTACACAGTCTAAACCATCCCCGTAAAGTTCTCGTCCGCATGCAGGCCTTCAACATCATTTAAAAAAGAATTGGTAGACGCTACCAATTCTTTTTGCCAATTCCGTAATTGGTAGCGTCTACCGATTCTTTTTGGTGCCTTCCGACGACAAAAATTTTAAAAATAGGCTAAGATTTTTCAAATAAATATTGTGTCCACCTGCCGGTTTGTTAAGATGGAATTATTCCTGATATAAGTCTTTGCGGGCGAAGTGCTTTGGGATCAAGCATAAGTTTCTTTAACAGCTCGCTTTATATATATACGATAGACCTGACACACAGGCCGATGACTCCTCAAAATAAAAAAACCCTTCAGTTTCTTCCGCTTTTTATCTGCGTTAGCTTCGTTTTCTTTTTTTCTTTATCCGCTTCAGCTTTTGCTTCAGATATCCAGGCCATCTTAGATACTAATAATGGCACCAGTGGTTTGGTCGTCCAAAGCCTCGACACCACCGGTAAAGTACGCATCCTTTCTAACGGTAATGTCGGTATCAACACCGTCACGCCACAAAGCAGCTTGGAAATTATTAAATCTACTACTTTTGTGCCATTAATGGTTTCCAGCGCGGTGACCAGCCATGGCGATTATTTCACCATCACCTCAAGCGGCAATATCGGTATCGGTTCAACCGCGCCGTCACAGGTGTTGGATGTTAACGGGGACGTGCGCATCGGTTTGGGCACATTCAACAACCCGTCGACCAATGCCGATCTTTATGTCACCGGAAATTTGGAAGTCGATGGCAACACCTATTTGGGTGATAATGCGGCCGTGGATAATTTGACTGTCATGGGGCATTTCACGCAAACCGGCGTCACTGATTTTGACACGATCGAGATCCGCAACAGCGCGTATGTCGGTACAAGTGGCGGTAATTTAGGCATCGGCACAACAGCCGCAGATGCCTCGATTGAAGTAGTCAAGCAAAGCACCAACCCCTTATTGATGCTCTCTTCGGCAGCAGCGAATAATGGCGATTTTGTTATTGTTACTTCCGGCGGTAATGTGGGCATCGGCTCCCTGGCGCCGTCCCAGTTATTGGACATCAACGGCGACGTGCGCATCGGTTTGGGCACGTTCAATAACCCGTCGACCAATGCCGACCTTTATGTCACCGGCAATTTGGAAGTTGACGGCAATGTGTGGTTAGGGGATGCCACCGCAGACCGCCTGACGGTCACAGGCAAAATGAATTTAGCCGGCGGGGTGGTTTTTGATAATTTGGAAGTCACGACTGACAGCTTTTTGGGAACGGGCAGTGCTGTAGGCAATGTGGGTATCGGCACCACCGCCGCC
>CAZBJT010000026.1:0-11383 GCA_964492215.1 uncultured Planctomycetales bacterium
GTAGGGACGTACACCACTTTTGTTTTAGCTTTTTGTGATACGGCGGGTGGGGCTATTCATACGAATGTGGTTAAAAATGTGCATCAGGCCATTGAGTTGATTGCCAAACTGCCGGTGTTTGAATGCTTGTACCCGGAATCGCAGGAAGACATGGTGAAAGAATTGCTGCATCACCCTTTGCTTAAGGCCAAAAATATCTTGCTCTCCCCTTATCAGGATTGGTGTTTTAATACGGACATGGCTAAAAAGAGTCTCTGTGCTCATTGGGGCGTGCTTAACCTTAATGGTTTTGGTATTGAGGATTTGCCGGCGGCCCAAAGTGCTTGCGGGGCTTTGTTGGAATATTTGCGCAACATGAATAAGACCGATGTGAAGCACATCGACCGCTTATGCCTGTATGCAGATGATGCCTATGTGTTTATCTCTCCGGCTGCCCATTATGGCTTGGAAATGGAAAGCTTGCTGTCTACCCTTGATATGACCCAAACCCCCATGGGCCGGCGTCAATTTCGTTTTTGGTTGTATCACCCGCTTAAGAATATTGAGGCCATTCATGGGCGTCAACGCGCGGTGAGTTTGCTCAATGCCAATGCGGGTGTGGCGCAAAAATGTGAAGAGCTCTTGCGGCATATGCCTGATTTGGAAAAAGCCCTCTCCCGTTTGGCTTGCGGCTGCGGCTCGGTGAAAGATCTGTTGGCTTTGCGCCAAGGGCTTTTGCGGGCACCCTTGATTGCTGAATTCACCCATCCGCTGAATAATGAACTTTTGAAAATCAATGACATTCCTGGGTTGCGCGAGCTTTTAACTAAGACCATTAATCCTGACGCACCACTGAGTAAGCCTGAAGGCAAGATCGTAGAAAAAGGCATTGATGCTGAATTAGATGATTTGCGCCATATTCAAGAGAATGGCCGTCAGTGGTTAGCTAATTATCAGGCCGAGGAGATTAAACGCACTGGCATTAATTCGCTTAAGGTCGGTTTTAATAATGTCTTTGGTTATTACATTGAAATCACCCGCGCTAATCAAAAGTCTGCACCGGCCCATTACATACGCAAACAAACATTGGTAAATGGCGAACGCTATATCACGCCGGAGCTCAAAGAATATGAAGAGAAATTCTTGACCGCGCAGGATAAGATATTAAAGATCGAACGGCGAATTTTAGATGCGGTTGAAAAAGAAATCCTCGCTCATGCCGGGCTGATTCACCGCTATAGCGAAAGCATTGCGACCTTAGATTGTTTAGCGTCTATGAATAAATTATTTGGCTGGGGTAAATACATTTTGCCCATGATTGATGAATCGACACTGATTGACATCAAAGACGGGCGTCATCCGGTGGTTGAAAAAACCGTGGCGGATTTTGTGGCCAATGACACGCTTTTAGACAGCGGCGACAATCATTTGATCATTCTAACCGGCCCTAATATGGCGGGTAAAAGTACCTATATCCGTCAGACCGCAATTTTGGTCATCATGGCCCAAACCGGCAGCCCTATCCCGGCGCACAGTGCCGTGATCGGTTTGGTGGATAAAGTCTTTACCCGCATTGGTGCTCATGATGAGATTGCCAAGGGTCAATCCACCTTCATGGTTGAGATGACCGAGACCGCTGACATCCTTAATAATTTAAGTGCACGCGCTTTAGTTATCTTAGATGAGATTGGCCGCGGCACATCCACTTCCGACGGGCTATCTTTGGCCTGGGGGTTGGCGGAACATTTGCAGAAACAAAATGCCCGCGTTTTATTCGCCACCCATTTCCATGAGTTGGTGGGCTTGGCTGATAAATTCCCCGGTGTGAAAAACTACAATGTGGCGGTCAAAGAATGGAAAGACAAGATCATCTTCATGCACAAAATCGTCCCCGGCGGCAGCGATGACAGCTACGGCCTTTACGTAGCCACACTCGCCGGTATCCCGGAGAGTGTGATCAAACGCTCCAAAGAAATCCTCTCTGAATTAGAAATAGGAACACCAACCCACTATAAAAAACCCGACGCGCAATTAAATCTTTTCGCGCCGACAATCAATCCAGCAATGGATCGAATCAAAGAAAAACTGGAACAACTAGACATTAATAGCCTAACACCCATACAAGCCCTAAAAAAATTAGACGAATTGAAACAACATTTATTGGGTAATTCCTAATTCCAGACACCTAGGGTAATTTAATTATTTTGGAATTAATTAAATTACCCTAGGTGTCTGGAATTACCATCGCAACAGAAAGACTTATGATAGACGTGTCCCCTAAAGTTACTGTTTTATCTCCGGATGTTATTGCTAAAATAGCGGCGGGTGAAGTGGTTGATCGCCCGGCATCTGTGATCAAAGAGCTGTTGGAAAATGCCCTTGATGCAGGTGCGACCTCCATTGAAATTCATCTCAAAGATGCCGGCAAAGAACTGATTCACATCAAAGATAATGGCTGCGGCATTGGGCGTGTGGATTTAGAAAAACTGTTTCAACGCCATGCCACGAGCAAAATCACCTCTATTGATGACTTAGAAACGCTGCACTCCATGGGTTTCCGCGGTGAGGCGCTTTATTCAATTGGGGCTGTGTCAGATGTTACTTTGCGTACACAGAAAAATAAAGACGCGTGGGCCATTCAGGTGCGGGGTGGGGAGCGGTTGGATTTGTCTCCGGCGGCAGCTAGCGGGCATGGGACCGACATTAAGGTAAGTGAGCTTTTCTTTAATACGCCGGCTCGTCGTAAGTTCCTTAAAAGCAGCACGGCGGAGCTTAATGCCATACTCAATTTGGTTTTGCCTTATGCGCTGATTTATCCGGAGAAGAAATTCCTGCTGAGTAATGCCGAGCGCACCTTGTTGGATTTAAGAGCAGCCCCTAACCGCTTAGACCGTGCCGCCGCGGCACTCGGTCTTCCTATGCAGGATTTAATTGAAACCGACCAGGAATTTGTGCAGGAAAAAATCCGGGTGCGTTTGATCTTAGGCAATATCAATGTGCAGCGTCCCCGCCGGAATTTACAATTTATCTTTATCAATAATCGGCCGGTGGACAGCAAGAACTTAAGCTTCAATGTGAATGATGTTTATAAGCTAATCCTTCCCCCCGGCGTGTATGGTGCTTTTATTTTAGATATCAGCATTGATCCCGTGAATGTGGATGTAAATATTCACCCCACCAAGCGTGAGGTGCGTATTAAAGATGAAGCCAAGCTCATCAGCATGGTGCGCCGCTTGGTTGAATATCAGCTCATGCAAAAAGGGTCGGCCAAACAAATTGCTGCCAGCCCGTTCCCCGCCGGTGATACCTGGCCGGCAATAGGCGGTCAACTCACCGAGCAAGGCCTGCCTGCCGGGGATGCGATCTTTGCTCCCGGTCAATTGCAAAGCATGTTTAATCCAACCGCCTATGCCCGTCGTGATTACAGCCAAAATATCCCGGCTCCCCGGGAAGATAATATGGCTGAATTTAATTTATTCAACAATAGCACACCGTTGCGCGATAAATTTGCCGCCTCCCGCTATATCGGGCAATTCATCAATAAATTTCTGCTCTTTGAATCTGAAGGCACATTATTGATTGTTGACCAGCATGCCGCACAGGAACGCATCATGTTTGAAAAATTCAGCAATCAGATTGAACAAGGCCAGGTGGAAGTGCAGCCTTTGCTCACGCCGGTCTTATTGAAATTGACCCCGCAGGAGCGGATCGCTTGGGAAGAAACCCAGGAGAAACTGCACGAAATAGGTATTGAAACCAATCAATTTGATGATGAAACAATTGCCGTGCAGACACAGCCGACTCTACTTAAAAACATTGAACACACCGTGCGCACACTCTTGGCCGGTGATGATACCCCGCGCTTAGACCGAAATACGCTGGCCCGACGCGCATGCAAAGCATCCATCGTCACCGGTGACCGCTTAAGCCCCCAACAAGCCGACTATCAACGCCAGCAATTGCTCGCCTGCAACGATCCCTTCACCTGCCCCCATGGCCGGCCGACGGTGATTGAACTCAAAGAATCATTCTTAGACAAGCAATTCCTGCGGACTTGACAAGAATTCCTGCCCATGTTAATTTAAGCTAATTAATCAATCCCCCGATTAACCGTTTCCCCAGCGTCTCCATATATTCTCCAATGATTCCCATATTGCCCCCGTGCGTCTTTTGACAAGGACGCTAAATAATGTTAAGGTTAATATGAATAAAGATTTCTGGAATAATGCTCGAAGAGAGTATGTCTCAAAATTGGCATCTAATTTAATGCTCCTTTGTCTAGGCGCATTAGGAACAACGGAAATTCTAAAAATGCCGTTAGGTGTCAGATTTTCCCTAACAGTGCTGGGAATTGCGCTTCTTATACTTGGTATTTGGGTAGTACCTAAAGAAAGGATATGATATGTTTTTTGTGACTGCACTTCTTCTTATTGTATTAATAATTGGAGTTTGGTTTGGAATTGACCAGTGGCGCGTTCACCATTCCAAATAAGAAAAGGTAAGAAAAGGGGACACATTAATGTGTCCCCTTTTTCTTTATATCCTGACTGATTCCACGTTCTACATAATCCCATATGGCTGCTTCTTTTTCTTTGGCTTTATGTTGATCGAAAATCCTTAAGGCAAGTTTCAAATGCCTTTTGCCCCATTCGACTAATTGTTCAAAATTGACACCACTATCTGTCTTGATGTTGGCCACCCCTTTGACGACAGCCTCAACAAGATGACCGTATTCAGGGCTGGCAATGATGCTCATATTGTCTAATACATCCGGCGCCTCGGGTTTAACAGTTCGAGATCTTACTACCCTTGGCTTTGGTTTACTTTCCTCAACAGCCGGCCGTTGACCTTGGTTTCTCCAGCCTTCTATATCAAAAGGTTTAATCCGGCTGGTATCTGCACCGGAATTCTCAATAAATTCATCGACGGATTTAAAAATATAGGCCATGGCATATAATAATAACGGCACTCCTTTAAGATTTGCTTTTGTCTCCATGACCACACCCAAAGCATCCTGTGCTAACTCAACCAGATCTTCCATCCTGATATCACTGCCGGATATTTGAGTAAACCGAGCTTCAACAATAGGGTGAAGCACATGTTTTAATAACCAGGCGTGATTATCAATGGTTTTCTCAAGACTAAGTGGCGGCTCGACTGCGGACATTTTTCTGATGGTGGGATGCTCCATTTCTTCAAAGATTGCGACTAAATCGTTGATGGGTATAACATGTATGGTCTGAACAGGCGCCAGGGGATGAGACAATTCACGGCAGGGAATACCCAGCCTCTGAACAGCACGAAGGGCCTTTGAATATTTAATGGCCATTGCGATCGGATTTATAGAAGAATATTTTCTACTGATTGCCTCGAGCAAATTAATTTCATCCGCAGCTATTTGCTTCAAGGCCTGTTGTTCAGCTGCTTGCAATGCTTCGACGGATTTCTTAACAAAGAAACATTTGCCGTCTACATTAACCCATAAAGGAAAGTCATTATAGAACGGAGATTCTCCGGGCCAGGGATTATTACTCAAATCGACTCCCAGGACTTGATTCGTCTGGACCAAATCTATAAATTCTCCCACATGCTCTCTTACCCAGGCCTTGATCCGGTATTCCAAGACGATGGTCAACATTTGATCATGGTCCAGCCATTGTTGGCCGTCTTCCGAAACAGTTACAACGATACCTCTTGTTTCTATCTTCGGCATGATAAAACCTTGCCAACCATCCCCTAGGTATTTACGCAATACCTTAAGGGGATATTCCTGTCGGTCTAGAGCCACGGCCGTATCCAAAAGCGCTATAGCTAATGCTTTGGGAACTTTTCCAGTAGGCCCCATATATAAAGCCCTTTTTCTTTGTAATCGTGCCAACAAATAAGCCGGAATACGTGTGAATTGAGGCAACTCTTCTATAGTGAAATTATCCCAATGATGTTTTTGTAAAACGTCCGGCACCAACGAAGTATCTCCAAAAGTCGGAACAAGAGGCACTGGGGCCAATGCTTGTTCAAGCCGGTCTAAATAGAGGGGCCGTTCCCACTGCAAATGCTGACGATACTGGGATGGTAAATTTTCTACGGTCAATTTTTCCGGGTCTATGCGGTAAACGCAAACTGCGCGTAAAGGATTAAAAGCAAATAGAGAAAAAATAAAAATACCGCCTTTAATCTCGGGGATCAACCGTAAGAATTGCCCTTTAAACATTTGTGGCGGCTGCAGCATTATTCCTTTCATCTGTCGGGGCTTCTCTGGAATGGGAATGAAGAACAAGGTGAATGTCGGCCTCTTACCGGTCATTTGTTTTGTGATACCTCCCCTCCCCTCGGTGGTTGCACCGAAATCCCTCATGAGCTGTTCACGGGCCTGCTCCTTATCCGGACCTAAAAAAACCTGCCGGACTAAACGGTGAAATTCCCGGATGCGATCAGCTGGGCTTTCTTGAGGAATTTCTTCAGTTGGCTCCCCTGTCTCCGCAGGTACTGGCGCTTCATTTACAATAGGTTGATCCAGTATTTCCACCGCATGTGGAGCTTCGGGCTCAACTTTTATAGGAATATCGGTAATCATAGGCAACACTTCTGGTTCGGCCTTTACTGGTTCTTCGATAATCACCGGTAGCGCTTGCACATCAGCTCTTAGTAGTTCCTCAGCTGGTGTGGGCGCTGTTTCCTGAATAATATTTACCTGCGAAGGTTGTTCTTCTTGCAACGGTTGAGATTCAGCAATATTTAGAGGAACATTATTCTCTCCCAAGCTTATAAATTCAGCTTCTTCGGCAAAGCCTAATTGACGTATCACATCAACCAATAACTCTCTAGCTTGTTGGGCATAGTGCCTGTGATACATGGGATGAAGATTAAGCAAGATCGGCCGTGCATCAGGGTCTGCCACCAAATAATTCAAGGCTTGCATCAAATGTTCCGGCGTACCGTACATGGATAAACCCTGCGCATAAGCTAAATAAGCTTCATATTCACGGCCCTGCAAATTAGGCGGGAACTGCCCGGATTCACGGGCTTGTTGAATGACTTCCAGGGCTTGCCCAATCAGCCCCAGCGCCTCGTCACGGTAATCCATGCCTTTATGAAACGCCCGTCGTGAAGCCAAGTGAAGTTTGCCTAGATCTAATAAAGGATTGATGCGGTAAACTAAATTTCTAGGGGGACGCGTTATATACTGCTGTTTTTCATAAAGAGCCAGGTCTGCGTGATAGTGATAGGATTTATCGATAAAATCATCCGGCTTGGCCCCTACCCACGCCTTGGGCAAAATTTTGCTCTCATCTATTTTATCCAGCCGCATTGCGCCTTCAAAATATTCCGCCTTCATGTGCCAAATTCCATCTGAATTAAGGCGTACGTAAAACCTGTTCCGCTTAAGGCCCAACCCATCCATCACCTTCAACGCCTGCATAAAATGCACCTGATCCGGATGCCCGGCACGAATGTCCTGCGGGTAAATTTTTTCCCGCCAAAATTCAGCCATGTCTCTGCCATATGTCTCTTCAATCGCCATATACACACAGCATTTCTCCAACGGATAAGGAGTAATCACAGGGGCATCTGGAAAATCTTTTATTCTTTTTCTAAACCACACCGCTCTCGGGTTATCTTGTCTTTCTCTGACGTCCGCTTGCCATCCTGCGTCCATGATACCGCTCAATACCCCTTCACCCTTGGCCTTAACATCATTCAATCTTTCATCCATGATCTTGCCCGCTGCGTCATGTGTTATCTCCCCCCTTAAATTAGACATTGCGCTCAACGTCTCATGCCACGGCCTGTCAATGGCATCGATGGCCCGCAAACGATGACGCATGGAATTAGCCCCACGGGCCGAAAGCGCGGCATCCAGCCTCTGGAACATATCACGGCGCCACGTGTAATACTCCTGACTTTTCTCATAGATCAATACATCAAACGGTAATAATATCTTACGCTGCAGGCGCAATTGTTCTTCATGGGCTTCATCATTCTCGCCCTGCATCATCGGATCATTTGCCAACCAAAAAGTCATAAATACACCCGGCTGGCCATGCCTGGCGACACGCGCCCGCAATTGATCATACGTCCGGCCTGTTTCCGGTTTATATATTAAAGCCATCACGATGCCTCCCACATCAATCACATCCTGCCCGGTCTTGATGTCGGTCCCGCGGGTAATCAATTTATCGGTGACTAAAATGGCTCCCCTTTGCCCGGCCCGCGCGATAATATCCGGCCCTTCGCTTTCATTGCTGCTATCCAATGTCATCAGCTCAAATCCTTCTCCCCTTAAAATACCCGCCCAATACTCCACCTCCTCGACATATCGGGTAGAAAGAATGAACGGATTACCCCTGCTGTTAAAAATCCTGACCGTCTGAACTACATCACGTTCCCTTTGTGCGGCATCTTCATATAAAGGCCTGTGATGCTCGATCCTGTACTGCGCAAATAAAGACGGGACCTCAATGGCCTCTGTCCCGTTATAGGTGTCACGGATTTCCGTATGGTCTTTAGCACTACCCATGGTGCCGCTGGTGAAAGCGACCTTGACTTGATGGGCCATAAGCATGGCAAAATACACCGGGTCGCTCATGAAGGCGAATGACACACATTCCGGCGGGATGGAAACATTTTCTTTGCAACAAAGGAACTCATGCACATAATGGATGAGTTTATGTCTTTCTTTTAACCGCCCCGTGTGGGGGTCAACATAGACAACTTCATCCCCGCGTTTAAGATAGTGCCGGCGTTTATGCCAAAAATGCGCCGCCTTCAATGCCCCAATGACAAACACCCTCTTTTGCTCTTCATTAAACTCCGTCAATTGAATATAGTTGAAAAACCGTTCAATATAGGATTGCGCAGCGGATAACATTTCAATGCTTTTATTTTTTCTATTTAAACGATAATGAACGTCCTTGCGCAGGGCAAAACCGGAAACCCCTTCTTTGCCCGCGGCAAAATGATAAATAACCCAGAACAATTCCATCCAAGACGGACGTATGTCTTTTAAAAGTCCTATGATCTTTACAGATTCAGCAGCCTCGTCAAAAATAAAAGCATCGGCTTCATCCACCAAAACCGCAAAAGGCCATTGCCATTCCTTTCGGTCAATATCAATCTGGCGATCGGCCTCAAGGAAATCATAGACAAACCGTTCATGGGCACCATAAAGGATGCGGCTGCGGTAGGCTTGCATCGTTGGGATTTTACGCAAATTCTCCATGCCAGGTTCTTTTTCATGTTTGGTATGCAAAGAAAATGCATTTGCTTCACTTCTTCTTACAAGCACGGCTATCTCCCTAGCTGCCGGAAATAATAAATCAAATATCCGCCCCATGTCTTGGGCATCACGCACAGCCAGGGCTTCATCAAAGGTATGGATATGGACAGGGCCGGCCAAGGCATTGACATAGGCCGCCATGGCAATGGCCAATGTTTTCCCCTCCCCTGATACCATTTTTGTCGCGTGCCCATAAAAATAACCAAGGGCAGCCAAAATCTGCGTGTCATAAGGGCGCTGGCCAATGGCCCGCCAGGACACCTCGCAAAAAACAGCGAGCGCCTGCGGTAAAATCTGCTCCAGCGCTGCTTCTGTCCTTTCTAAAATCTGCATAAAAGATACGGTCTTGGCAGCAAAATCCCGGTTATCCATGGCCTTGATATCTTCCGTATGCGCCAATTTGACTTGGGTCAAGCCATCGACGATCTTTGCTGGCAAGGCATTGACTTTATCCTGCCAATCTGCGGCGCGGGGCGGCTGAGGCAAAGCCACTTTTAAGTGTTTGCCAGTGGCAACATATGCGCGTATTTCTTCAATCGCCTCTCGTTCATATTTCTTGAAGGTTCCAAAATCGGTGTCACAAAAAAGACACGTGGAATTCTTTGAGCTAAATCTTAAAATCCCTATCCCATACACAGATTTTAATATCTTCTGTAAGAAAGGATCTCTGATCGCCTGTTCAAAGACGCGGCATAGTTGATGCGGATCAATGCCTCCGACATGTTGGGCCAGTAATGCCCAGCCTGATACCCCTGCCCTTAATATACCAATGGCTTCCCTCTCATTCATCTGCTCCAGGTATCCATTCTGTTTAAAGTAAGGGACATGCCATGAAGTCAACTGGTCAGAAATCTCATGAAGGGAACGTTTCTCTCCCGATGGCGTGAAACCGGCCACAATCACCGCGCGTTGCAAAGGCAACAGTGTAGGCCATGCCGCTAGCATTGCATTTTCATCAATACCCAACAGCCCAGCAATCTGCTTTAGCCTGTTGGTTGTCACGTGCGGTTGTATTTGCCTGTCAATGTCATTAGCCACCATCAAGTCTTCCACGGGGGTGAAAAGAATGCCTTGTGAGCCTCCGGATAAATCCGCAACAGCTGTTGGCGGCAATAGCTCGAGTAGATTGACAATATTTTTAAGGCGAGGTTCTATTGGATCCAGTGATTTCTTGACCGCTAAACTGTCTTCCACCGCTGTTGAGCTGATGTTGTCGTCTTGAGAATCTGAGAAATCCACCTCTCCCAGTCCAAATTCCTTGATCCATTTATAAACTGTATGAACATGCACATCCAAAAGTTCAGCTGCCTGGATTCTATTGCCCTTAGCTTTCTTTAGCGCCGCTTCAATGGCATTCTTTCGGAGAATATCCAACGGTATAACGGGTTCGAGCTTGACTGGAGGATGATGAGATATTTCCCGCCATTTAGCCGGCGGCATTCTAAGGTATAATCCGGGTCTACTGATGGAGAATGCCTGCGCAACTCTGCTGTAAACACCTTTATGTACATGCATGGCATTGATGATGGCCGCCATTTCCCTCTGGTCCCAAGTCAAAAATTGTTTTATCACGGGTGGTGCAGGCGACAACGGTTCCGCCCCCACCTGGTCTTTCTTTTTGATCTTAACCGCCAAACGCCGGGCATATAAATCACTAATGGCGACATAACCCTTCGCTTTAGGCTGGGTCGGGCTGTATATGGCATGCCAATGGCCGGGATGATGTAGGTCCTGACGGGTATATAAATTATTAAGCGGGATGTTGAATTGCAGCATTAAGTCGAGTGCGGCGAGAAAAGGTATTTCTTTGGTGCCTAAAGGCAAAAGTCTTTGTTTCTTAAATTGATCAAAGAATTGCTTAGCCAGGTCAGCTAAAATAGATGCGAGTGTTTTTGTATTGCCCGGCTGTTCAAACTGCCGTTGGGCAATGGCACGCACAAGGCAGTTTTGCTGTAATAGTCTGATGGAAACAGTCTCCCATCCCTGAGACACTAATTTAGTAAGAGGAATTTTTAGGCGGGCAATCATTTGGTCGCGCAGGCGGCTGGCATCGGATATTAGGAGGTCTGGTCGTTGAAAATAATCTCTCTTATAACCATCGCTACAGGCAAGATCGGATAAGCCTAT
>CAZBJT010000027.1:0-11334 GCA_964492215.1 uncultured Planctomycetales bacterium
TCAGCATCGGGTATAGCACTTTGGCCATGTCCTGGGCTGAGGTCAGCGATGAATCAACCACCAACGCGGCCACCGGCCGCTTACCGGCCAAGTCGATGACAACAACACCGCCTAAAGAAGCGCCGTACAACACGATATGCGCCATATTCACATCACCGCGGGATTGCAAATAATCATAAGCGGCCAAGGCATCCAAATAAATACCCTTCTCGGAAGGCCTGCCTTCGCTTTTGCCATAACCGCGGTAATCAAAAACAAATACATTAAAACCTAAGTCATAAAAAAACTTTGTTTTCATGAGCCTGTCGCTGATGGTACCGGCATTGCCGTGGGCGAACAATATGGTGGAACTACCCCGCGGGTTCTTTAAGAACCAGCCGTTGATCTTCACCCCATCGCTGGTTGTCATGTAAACATCTTCATAAGGCAAATGCACTTGGGCCGGGGTCAATGTCATGTTATGGCTGGGGAAAAACACCACGGTCCCCTCGAGGTAACGCACCAAGGCATAAAAGACAACAAAGACAACAATTAAAAGGATCAAGGCATTGATAGACATTTTGCGCATAAGAAATATTAATTATTACGTTGAGGAATAAGGGCGACCATGAGGCGAATGGCTTTTAGAATGTCCTCAATGCGGCAGGGCTTGGTCAAATAATGGTCCGCTTCCAGTTCAAATCCCTTTCTGACGCTATCCACTTCACCCAAAGCTGAAATAATGATCACTGGCTGCCATTTCTTCCCTGATGGGTTGGCCCTTAACCGGCTCAACACTTCCCAACCGTCCATATTAGGCATGGTCAAATCCAGCAAAATAATATCCGGGGTCTGGGTCGTGATCTTATCCCAAGCTTCCTGCCCGTCACGGGCCGTGATCACCTGATACCCTTGGGCCGCAACCTTCTTGGCCATGATTTCGAGGATCGCTTCTTCATCATCAGCCATTAAGACTTTAATTACATCCATATCAACTGCTCCATTAGCGTGCGGATGAATAATTTTTCAAATCGTAACGGATATCTTTATCAGGCATGGCAATGCGGTCAATGGCGACCTTGGCCTTGGCAAAAAAATTCTCGGCCATGGTGTCATGATAATCGGAAAACACCACCACCCGTTTGACCCCAGCGGTGATCAGGGCTTTGGCACACGTGGTGCACGGCATATTGGTGACATACGCTGAGGCACCATCCACGGGATGGCCGCGGCGGGCCGCTTGGATCAAAGCATTCATCTCTGCATGCACGGTGCGCACGCAATGATTCTCAACCAAAATACAACCCGCATCCTCGCAATGATCATCACCCGGGATAGAACCATTATAACCGGTGGCAATCACACTTTTATTTTTAACCAAAACGCAGCCGCAATGCATGCGGGGGCACGTGGCCCGCTCTGAGGCCAGCATCGCCAATTTCAAAAAATACTCATCCCAATCAGGCCGTTTAGCCATATTAAATCCTTCCTTAAGATTGCCCTTGCGAATCCTAACAGTGTATCAAATAACCCTGATTTTCCCAAGTTTTTCATTCTTGGCTAAAAAACTTGAGGTTTCAATTTGAAACCTCAAGTTTAGAGCGTAACAAAGTGGAGGTGATAATTTCAGGGTGGGGTAGGGGGAAAATTAAAGCGCCGCCGGCTTGGAGGAATTTGGTTTCTTTCCTCAGGATAAATTCCCTGAATTGCCAGGGCATCACCAGGAAATAATCGGGCTTTTGTTCCCGGGCTAGGCGCTCATCAATGATGGGAATATTACTCCCCGGGGCAAAGGCCCCGAATTTATCGGCATTGATCTCGGCAATGCAAGAGACATCCTCAAGGCCGATGCCGCAAAATTGCAGCACCACATTGCCTTTGGTGGATGCGCCATAACCGATGATTTTCTTTCCCTGACGTTTCAATTCATCTAACAATTGGCGTAATTGCCGGCGCTGGTCAAGTATGCCTTGGGTAAAATGCTCATAAATAAATGGCGCGCTTAAACCCACCGCCTCTTCCTGATCTAATAATATCGGTAATTTCGCCTCATCTATTGAAACAGTAGCCCCCTCTTTGGCCAATACAGTCAAAAAACTACCGCCATTAAGGTCGCTAAACACCACATCAATAATCTTAAAACCACAACGCCGGGCCAAAAATTTCATTTGCTTAAGGCCATAATAGGCCACATGCTCATGGCAAACAGCATCGTACGCCTGACGGGTCAACATCACGGGCATATAAAGCTGTTCGATAAAAACTAGGCCTTCATCATCCAATAAAGCATGAATGTCACGCATAAAAGCCAAGGGGTCGTTTAAATCATAAAACATGGCTGCTGCGGTAATGACTTTGGCCTTGCGGGGTCGACCATCGGCTTTTAAGGCATCGGCATTAAAGAATGTGTCGATCTTTTCAATGTCTTTACGGTAATACCCGGCGAATTTTCCGATCAAAGGATCAATGCCTGTTAATGCAAATTTGTCCTGCGGGTAGAATCCAAGTAAAGTGCCGTCATTGCTGCCGATATCAAGGACCCAGTCTCCTTTTGTCAGAAGACCGCGGGCCATGACTGTATTGACCATTTGTTGCAAATGTCCGATGACGGCGGGATTAAGTCCGGAGCGATAGCCGTAAGAAGGCCCATAAATCTCCGTCGGGACAAAACAATGCCCCAGCTGCAAGAGGCCGCAATCCATATGGGTGCAGCGCATCAGCACCAGCGGACCCCGGGCAACCGGTTGATCTGGGCTTCGCGGAAAAACACCCGTATAAGCCAGCTCGCCGAAATTAAACACCTCAACCAAATCCTGATGGCCGCATAAACGGCAATGGTCAATTGTTGTAAACATGCGCTTCCTGTTGGGATAAACCATAATAAGCCACTGAATAACGCTGATCATGCACAACACAGGTGTATTGCTGGGCCTCAGTCATGGCCTGAAATTCCAAATGGTTAAATAAAACCATGGGCCGGTAATAAGGGACATCACACAAAAGGTCCCGTATTTCTCGACGGGTATCAGGCCGCTGCTGCACTTCCTCGATGATAATGACCTTGCGTGCCATGTGCTTGAACATAGTCAAAAGCCGCACGGCCGATGTCGAACGAAAATGGCACAGGGAAATAAGCATGATGACCGTGTCTGCTTTAAACGGCGGAAATTTTTCAGGTGTATGCAAATCACAAAGCAGCGTTTGAACGCCTTGCTGCTGCAAATGATTTGTAAAGTTTAAGGCCGCATCGACCCCGGTATAGCGACACCCTGAGGGGAGAAAATCCTTTAACCGCCCCGGGCCGCAACAAAAGTCGATGACCGTTTCACCGGCGGCAATGCCGCGCGCAGCCAGATGAAAACGCTTATCCGCCCCAAAACCTAATTTAAAAAAATCAAAACTGTTGTAGAAGAATGTGCTGCGGTAATTGGCGCCTTTAAATACAGCCATTAATTGTTTCATTATTTGACGGAGAACTCATTTTTCACATTGGGCCTAGTTAACAGGAAAATCATCCAGCTATCAAACATAATGTCCAAAATGCAATGCCCGATCAATGCAGCCCATGTCATGTCCACAAAACTGACCGTTGACCCGCGCGGCAATAAATAACTGAAATGCTCATCTAAATATTGGGTGTGTTCATGAAAAGCCGCATAGGGGTGTTTCCAATAAATGGTCACAATAGTAAACACCCCGATGCCGATGGCAATCCAGCGACCCCACGGCTTGCGGCGAAGCAATCCCACCGCCGCTGTCAATCCCATGATACGCTGAAACCATGAAAAACAATAACGCGTATTGACCAGCCAAAGCGGCATCATGCCGGAATCAAAATAGTAATGATGATACCAGTCATAGCCCTGCTGAAACGCGATGGAATGGATGTGGATCAGTGAGCTAATAATAAGCCCCCAGGCCAAAATGTCCACCCATACGCAACGTTTGGTCATATGATGCATTCCTCTTTAAATGAAGTGGACACGTAACGAGTACATGTCCCCTTCATTTCACCCAATGAAACCGTGGTACTAGTTTACCGTCGACTAAGACCTTTTCCTCAAACATGGCCTTAGGCCTTACCCACCAGGAATCATCACCGAATTGAGTGGTATAAAGCGCTTTGTAAACCACCAGTTCTTCTAAGGTCTCGCTATGATGGGCCACACCAATGACTTCATAATGCTTGCCCTTATAATGTTCATAAATGCCTAGTTTCATAATTTGCCCACTCTTTTTAGAATGCGTTTGATCCCATCCTCAAATATAGCAGCTTGTGGTAAAAGGCTCACAACCATATAAGCCTCCTGGGAAAAATCAAAGAAATAACCCGGATGCACCAGCACATGGTCTTCATTTAAGAATGTTAACACCCACTCTTCTTCGCTTAATACCGCCGGTATCCTAAGCGATGCATACCAGCCGCCCTGCACGTTTAATACGTGCGTATTGGCCGGCACATATTGCTTCAGGCATTGCCAGTTAAATAAAACCCGCTGCTTAATTTGCTGCTGCATGCCTTCGGCATAGTTGAGCCACACCGGCAAAGCCTGCTGCACCGGCGTATTCACCGATAAATAGGTATCGGCAATGATCTCTAAACGGGCCATGGCTTCTGTGACAACTCTCTCAGGACCGCTGGCCAGCATCCATGAACATTTCATTTGCGGCATGGCCAATGTTTTAGAAAGCCCCCCTAAAACAAAGGTCAATGCCTGTGTATTACCGATGCAGCTATGCCGATACTTGTCATCCCAGGCATATTCCAGGAAAACCTCGTCGGATATGATGGCCATCTGATGCTGACAGCAAAGCCCGTTTAAAAAATCCAAATCATCTTTGCTAATATAGGAACCGGTGGGATTATTGGGATTAACCAAGACAATGGCTTTGGTTGTGGCATCCACTAAGGCACTCAATGCCGGACGGTCCAAATGCCAGGCATTACCGTCGTAAACCAAAGGGTAGAAATCAACCGCGCAGTCATTGAGTTCCAATAAGAATTGAAACAAAGGATAACTGGGTTTTGGAATAAGTATCTTGTCGCCATGATTAGCCAAAAGCCTAAAGAGAAACGAATACGCTTCTGACGTACCTGAAGTTAAAAGGATATTATCAGTATCGACGCTAAATCCCCATTTGGCATAATACCCCTGCACCGCCTCTCGAGCGGACAACAGCCCTTTTGATTCCGGGCTATACTGAAGATTATTGGGATTATTTAAAGCAGGTAAAATATGTTCGTAAGTAAAGCCGCAACGGGTGGGATTACTTTCAGTCAAATCGATTACAGGGACATGCCGCTGGTGCAGGTCATTTAAAGCATGATTAAGCGCATTAGGCTGCTGCGGCCAACTGGTGCGTCCGGCAAAAGGAAACTCATGCATGTTGCTGCCTCAGGCGGGCTATTTCCTGTTCTTTATCTGCGAGCACTTTACGCAATTCATCGTGTTCACTCTTAGCGACCCATTGGATATCTTCACGCTTTTTTCCCAGCTCGACATTTTCCCGCTTGATCTCTCTTAATTCCTTGCTCACCTGGGCCAATGTGGTTTCCAGGCTGGTGGATTTGACCGCCAGCTGGCGCTTTTCCTCGACGATCTCATCGTGCTTGATCTTTAAATCCTGCAGGTCACGCTCAAGGCGGATGCGCCAAGAATGTTCTTTTTCCAAATCCCCTTCGGTGCGGTAAATCTGGTCTTTAAATTCTTTCTCGTGGGCCTTGAATTTTTCGATCGTTACCTGCTCTTTCTCACGCCAGCTTTTCTCTAGTGAGAGCTTATCCATCAACTCTTTAAGCTCAGCTTTTTGAGCGTCGATTTCCTGCAGATTTTTCTTATGATCGCCCTTCATTTTTTCAATATCGCCTAAAAGCGCATTGTTTTGCTTTTCCCAACGATAGGCAATGGCTTCCCAGTCTTTTTGTTTGGCGGCGGCCATCGGATCAGGCATCAATTCCATGCGCCGGGCGGTCTCTTTTTCTTTTTTCTTTTTGGGGGCTTCGGCAGGCATCATATAAATGACAATGGCCAAAATCATGAGCAGGGAAAAACTACCAATAATGATCCAAAACATACACACTCCTAGTCAGCAATAAAAAAAACGGTTATATAAAAGTAACACAGAAATGACCGAAAGGCAAAAAGCCTTTAAGGCACGGTCCACTGGCTTAAGTTGGCTTTGGCGGGGGCAAAATCAGGGTTGGCATGCAGGGCTTGATGTAAGGCATCAATGGCTTTAGGCTTATCTCCTTTATAAAGAAAAACAATGGCCAGGTTATTGTATAAAACCGCATCGTTAGGGTCGATGGCTATGGCTTGCTCGTAACGATGAATGGCTTCGTCCCATTGGCCCAAGGCCACATGGGTTTGGGCCCAGTCGAATAAAATACCTTTACGAAAACCCTGATAAAAATGCTTGGCCGTGGCATTGCCGGCCTTGGCTTCATAGCCGGCCATGATGTCATGGGCTTGCTGGAAATACGGGATAGCTTTTAAATAATCCTTCTGAAAATAATAAGCCTTGGCCAATAACATATGCCCGCGGGCGAATCGAGGTTCGAATTGCATGGTGCGCTCAAATAAAACCGCCTCATTACGCCAGAACGTATTTTGATAAATGGTAAGGCCCATGCAAACTGCAATGACTAATGCAGCTAATACCTTGCCCGCACCCTCCCGTAGCCGCGTACGACAATAAACCACGATCATCAGCAATATACCGACGATCGGTAAGTAGAGAAAGTGATCGGCGGTCAGAATTAAAGAATACTCATTAATGAGCGGTACAATATTAAGCACAGGCAGAAGTGCGGCGAAAAACCAACAACCACCCACGGCAAAAGGCCGGCGCCAAAGTGGATGTTTCACAGCAAGGCGGGCGATGGCGATCACCAATATAGATAAGATAAGCCAGGATTCCAGGGCGGGCTTTAAAATATCGTAATTGCGGTAATAATGCAGGTCATACGGAGCTACGATCAAACGCAAGTCCGTCAATAATACCGGGCCTATGGCCTTAAGCCGCAACAGCAGCTCGCCGGGTGATTGCATCACATCAGCCAATACCGATGATCCACTCACCACATGACGGAACCATAAGAATAAGATGCCCGTCATGACCCACACCGCCCACATGCCATATGATCGACGGGCACGGCCTTGGTCAATGTCTAAACCAACCATTAACAATGGCAGCATCAGGGCTTGCTCTTTGGTCAATAAAGCCGCGATAAAAAGCAAGAAAGTTAGGACATACCATCGGCTCAAATAAGCATGCAAGGTCAGCAAAACCATCAAAGCCATGGCTAAATTAGAAATACCGGCGATGCAAGCCACGGCCTCACTCTGTAATGGATGCACCAAAAATAAGGCCGACACCACCCAGGCGATAGCGGGCGTAAAACGCAAACGCCGTAATAAACCGAATACTAAAAGGCCGTTAGCTATATGCAGCAGCACATTGACCAAATGAAACCCATGCGCATTAAAACCAAAGGCGCGGTATTCCAGGCGATAAATGATTTCCAGGACTGGACGATAATAGGCATTAATGCCTTGAGGCCCCTGTTGATGCAAAGGCAGAAAAACAGATGATAAATGATCTAAGTGAGCGATCTGCGGATTCTGGGCGATAAAGACAATGTCATCGTGGACAAAGGGATGCGGAACAGCATTGGCGAAACTTAACAAACCTAAAAAAACCAGCGAAAGCCACGGCAAAACGCCTGGCATCAACCTCCCACTTCCTTGGCGAAGTTAGCGGCAAATACTTTCACTTCTTCAAAATACCCGTCGATGGCTGTCAACAACTCAGCCATGCCGTCGGTCTTGTTCTCTTTGGCCAATTGCTCTAATTGAAGGCAAGCCGCATACATGGGCTTAATGGACACATTGCCGGAAGAACCTTTCATGGAATGGGCGATCTCTTTGATCTTGGTGATGTCTTTGGCAGCTACGGCCTCACCCAAACTTTTACGCTTATTAATAAAATCTTCCTCGTAAATGGCAAAAAGCTCGACTAGAAGTTCTTTATCATCTTGCACACGTTCCAGCACATCTTTTAAATCAACAATCGGCTCACTCATTATTTAACCTTTCAAACGTTGGGTCACGACGTTAACAATCTCTCCATAAAGCAAATTACGGTCAATAGGTTTAGACACATACCCATCCATGCCCGATGCTAAATACCTCTCCCTGTCACCAGACATGGCATTGGCAGTCATGGCGATGATGGGCAAATGCTGGCCGGTTTGTTTTTCTTCCCGGCGAATGGCTTGGGTGGTTTCCACGCCATTTAAAAGCGGCATATTATCATCCATTAAAACCACATCGAAATTTTGGCCGTTTAAAATATTTAATACTTCCTGACCATTAGCGACAGGTGTTGCCATCCAGCCGAATTTCTCCAAGACCCTTAGGGCAATGCGCTGATTGACGGTATTGTCCTCGGCCAACAAAATGCGTAAATTGCGCAATTCAGCCGGCATGGCATCCGGGGATTGATTATCTCCGCCGGTGGGGGTTGTGCTGCACTGTTTTTGCAACAATTCCGAATTGACACCAAAAATGATCACAAACTTAAAAGTACTGCCCACCCCTTCGGTACTTTCGACCGTGATCTGGCCGCGCATCATCTCGACGATCTTTTTGCAAATGGCCAACCCCAAACCCGTGCCGCCAAAACGCCGGGCTGTGGTGTTATGCGCTTCCGTGAATACATCAAATATATTGGCTAAATTCTTTTGAGGAATGCCGATGCCGCTGTCGATGATCTCGAAAGCGACTTCGCAATCTTTATCCGTCAATGATTTCATCTGCAGATTGACCTGCACCTTGCCTTTATGGGTGAACTTGATGGCATTATTGACCAGATTAACCAACACCTGGCGCAAACGCACCGGGTCACCGATCAATAGCCGCGGGGTGTTAGGATCAATCGACCACACCACATCCACCTGTTTATTGCGGGCCAGCACCGTTAAACCCTTACATACATTCTTGACGATGTCAGGCACATTGATCTCAACATCTTCAATGACCACCTTGCCAGCCTCGGCGCGGGAAATATCCAGAATATCATTAATAAGGCTAAGCAAATTATCCGCAGCGTCTTTAGCCACTTTTAAATTATCTTTTTGCTCGTCGGTCAGCGGGGTATCCAATGTCAGATCCAGCATGCCGATAATGGCATTCATGGGGGTACGCACCTCATGGGACATTTTGGCCAAGAAAACACTCTTGGCCGTATTGGCTTCTTCCGCCGCCATCTTGGCCTGCAGGATCAATTCACGGGCGTATTTCTGGTCGGTGATATCATGCATCATCCCCACCGAGCCTAAGATGTCACCCTGCTGGTTCTTTAATATATTGACCGAAAGGTCCACGTCGATAATAGCCCCATCCTTGCGCACGGCTTTTGTTTCCAAATGATGCTTAAACCCGCTTTGGCGGATATTCAGTGACCGGATGTTCTTCCATTGCTCCGGCGGGTAAAGTGCACTCACCGGCTTTAAATACAAATCTTCCTTAGTCATCCCCAATAACTTCTCGGTGTACGTGTTCCAGGACACAATGCGTTCCTGGGCATCTGTCATGGTGATGGCAGCGGCGGAATTATCTAAAATCACACGTAACTTATTTTCTGAATCACGCAAATGCTCTTCGGCGATTTTCTGGCGGGACATATCATACGTAATACCAATTGAACCGATGACCTTGCCTTTGGCGTCTTTTAGGACGGAAATAGATGCATTCACATCGAGAACAGTACCGTTTTTATGGATGATACGGGTAGAAATATCGGTGAGCATGCCCTTGACGCGAATATTAAGACCGCGGATGCGCTTCCATTCTTCGGGCGGATAAAGCTCACTCACCGGTTTATTAAACAAATCACTGCGTTCCATGCCCAGCATTTTCTCGGCCATGGGGTTCCAGGCCACAATGCGCTCTTGATCATCGGTGACGGTGATAGCGGCGGGAGAATTATCGAAGACCACCTTAAACAGCTGGCGGGATTCGATCAAGTCATGTTCCATTTGATACGCGGCAGATGGCAGTATCTTGTCGCTCATATTTTCTTCCTGGTTAACCGGATATTCCTAATAATGGCCCACATGTTCAATATGCCGACAAAAAGGCCCAGACCAACCAGGCATATTTTCACCAGATTAAACCAAACCCCGTCAAAAACACCAGGCATCAGGAAACGAAACAGGGTAAAGATCAAAAACAAGGAAGCCAATACCACAAAGCCGCAGACAAGAAAAATAAACAAAGCGCACAAAGAAGCAATCGCAATGACAAAAAAATTATAGGCAATCAAATTGCCTTGGGCCATTTTACTGGCCGCAATGCCGATGCGTTCCATAAAACACCTCTAATCGCCGCCTATTAGAACTTCTTTTTTACGTCTTCCATCTCTTTTTTAACGGCCACCAACCGGTCTTTCACAAAAGGATGCGTGCGCAAAAATAACGGCGCCCCACCCTTCTGATCAGCCTTGGCCAGTACATCAAACGTCTGTATCATACCATTTAAATCAAACCCAGCCAAATACAGATATTTAATTCCAAGACGATCTGCCTCATATTCGTCGTGACGGCTATAAGCGGTCATGGCCAAGCCCATGACAGAGTCGGCACCGCGGGCCCCTAAAGACGTCACCAAGCTTGCTTGGGGCACTTTAAAAGCCAAAATGTTCACCACCACATTACGTGCCACATCATATCCCATGGATCCTTGCATTTTTTTGACCGTATGCCTGGCTGCGCAATGACCGATTTCATGGGCCAAGACCGCCGCGATGGCATCATCCGAAGGCAATTTCCTAAAAAGCCCGGTATAAAAATAAATATACCCGCCCGGGATAGTAAACGCATTGAGCTCATCTTTATCAATCATGAAAAACTGGTATTGATAGTCCTGACGATCGGAAAACCGCACCAAACGCTTGCCTATATTCCTTAAACGTTCCACTTCCGGGTTTCTATCAGGCAGTATCCGCTCCTTACAAGCAATCTGCTGATGAGCCTTCCGCCCCATGGACACTTCCGAAGAAGTAGAAATAAGGATCATCTCATTATGCCCGGTAGCGGCGTTATAACTCACACATCCAGCCAGGCCGAGCATAAGTAAAAGGCCATATACTAATTGTTTATTCATTATTCTTTAGTGTATAGCCATTTCTGCCCGTGCAAAAGAGTTAAAGCGATATTATTTGCTAGGGGTCATGAACACATTTAATGTCTTTTCGCTCAGAATCGATTTTGCTCTTCTCGTGTGAAAGCTATTGGTGAGCCGGCAAAGGTCTTATCCTCATTCGGTGCCTCGGCAACTCGATTGGTTTTTC
>CAZBJT010000028.1:0-9802 GCA_964492215.1 uncultured Planctomycetales bacterium
TGGCCAATAATTGCGAGCCTAAACAAATCCCCAAAAACGGCACCTGGGCTTTGAGCATTTTTTGAATGAACTCATTTTCTGCCTTGAGCCACGGGTATTTATCTTCTTCATCCACATTCATGGGCCCGCCTAAGACCACCACCGCCTTAAAAGCAGCAGGGTCCGCCGGCAGCTTCTCCCCCGCCCCCAATTCGACGATGGTAAAAGCCTCACCCTGGGCCTTTAAAAAATCCCCCAAAGTCCCAGGTCCTTCAATATCAATGTGTTTTACGATGAGAATCATATACTAAGTTAGAAAGGGGACACGTACCGAATTAAACAGCTAATTCGTTACATGTCCCCTTTCTACGTTACATGTTCCTTTTATTCTTACGCATTCATTAAGAGCATGTCGGCGTAGGATGGCACCGGCCAGATGGTGGCGGGTACGATGCCTTCTAAGGCATCTACGGCTTCACGCACTTTGAGCATCGCGGCATTGGTTTTAGCGGAATCGTGCTTGGTTACCGCTGCTTCCAAGGCATCAGATGCAACTAAAGCCTTATCAATCAACCCTGAAACTTCTTTAAGGAGTTTCTTTTGGGTCACTGATTTAGCCACATCCTGCAATTGCTGTTGGTACGCAAAAGCAGCCGGGATAAATTGTGTGCGCGCCATGGTCAATGCGCAATCACCCTCGAGGGCGGTCACGGTGTCATAGGCGTGCTTATTGATTTCAAAACGGGACGCAACTTCTTTTTCGGATAAAACGCCGTGCTTGACCAACACATCGACGTTCTTTTTGACCTTGATGGCTTCCAAGGCTTCCGGCGTATTTTTGAAATTGGGCAAACCGCGCTTCTTTGCTTCAGCATGCCATTCTTTGGTATAGCCGTCGCCATTAAACAAAACGCGTTTGTGTTTCTTGATGATGGATTGCAATAAAGCCTGCAATGATTTGTTGAAATCCTTGCCTGCTTTTTTATCCGCTTCCAATTGGTCGCAGATCTCGGCCATGGCCTGGGCCACGATCGTGTTCAGCACCATGTTGGCAGACGACGGGTTCTGATTGGAACCAAGCGCACGGAACTCAAACTTAGCGCCGGTAAAAGCGAAAGGCGATGTGCGGTTGCGGTCGGTGGTGTCTTTAGCCAAACTCGGTAAAGCATCAACACCGACGTGAATGGTGCCGCCTTCTTTGGAAGATTTGGCTTCACCTTTTTCAATTTGCTCAATGATGTCAAACAATTGATCGCCTAAAAAGATGGAGACGATCGCCGGAGGCGCTTCATTGGCACCCAAGCGGTGATCATTACCGGCGGTGGCGACTGTCACACGCAAAAGGTCAGCGTAAGTATCGACCGCTTTGATGATGGCGCATAAGGTGGTCAAGAACTTCGCATTTTCGTGCGGGGTCTTGCCGGGGTACAGCCAATTCTTGCCATCAGGCCCGACGATGGACCAGTTATTATGTTTACCGGAACCATTCACACCGGCAAACGGCTTTTCGTGCAGCAAGCACACCAAGCCATGCTTGTCCGCTATTTGGCGCATAACTTCCATGGCCATCATGTTGTGATCGACGGCCGTATTTAGGTCTTCATAGATCGGTGCAATTTCATATTGGGCCGGTGCCACTTCATTGTGACGGGTCTTAGAGGGCATACCCAAACCCCACAAGGTGCGGTCTAATTCTTCCATGAAAGCCATGATGCGCGGCTTAATGGCCCCGAAATAATGATCTTCCTGCTGCTGATGCTTGGCTGGTTTGCGGCCAAACAACGTTCTGCCGGTTTGGATCAAATCCAAACGGGCTTCATAATGGCTTTTGTCGATCAAAAAATATTCCTGCTCAGGCCCCAGCGTGCAATAAGCGCGCTTGCCCTTGATGTCGATGCCAAACAAACCAGCCAAACGGCAAACTTGTTTAGACAAGGCATGCATGGAACGCAACAGCGGGGTCTTTTTATCCAAAGCCTCGCCGTGATAGCCGATATAAAACGTAGGAATACATAAAGTGGTTGCCCCTGAGCCTTCTTTAATGAAGGCCGGAGAGGTCGGGTCCCAGCCGGTATAACCGCGGGCCTCAAAGGTGGCGCGTAAACCGCCGGACGGAAAAGAAGAAGCGTCCGGTTCACCCTGAATCAATTCTTTGCCGGAGAAAGTCAAGGCGATGCCGCCATGATCATCCCAGCTGATAAAAGAATCGTGCTTTTCAGCGGTGGTACCGGTCAAAGGCTGGAACCAATGGGTGAAATGTGTGGCGCCCTTGGAGATAGCCCATTTCTTCATGGCCTCGGCCACTTCATCAGCAATAGCAGCGTCTAATTTGCCGCCTTCTTTAATGGTCTTCTCGATGGATGCATAGGCCTTGGGTGAAAGATATTCACGCATCACCTTCAAATTAAAGACGTTTTGACCGAAATATTCGGGCAAATGTTCGCTGAAGGTGCTGTCACAACCGCAGCCTTCATCAGCGCACGCCTGGATGACTTCTTCGCGAGCTTGACTCATAGATCCCCCTATTGTTGGTTTATTTTTTATTATACTAAAAAAGAAAAAGTCCTCCCCAAAGCGCGTAGCGTAGCCTTTAAGGAGGACTTCAGTGCCCTCAATAGTCACGCATATTACCCCTTAGGGCTTTTGATGTCAAGAATTTTCAAACCGACCGTTTAGGCCAATTGAGGGGTCGGGGAGCTTCCTCCGGCTCCGGTTGCCTTTTTCCGCCAATCTTTCCCGAATGTCCAGTCCGCCTTATTGGCGGACTGAATCGGCGGCGTAGATTGGCGGGGCAACAGTCGCCTCCGGAAACTCCCCGACCCCTCAATTACTCAGTACTCTGTGATCGCTTAACCGATCGCTTTAGCGCCTTCTTCACCGGTACGGATGCGGATAACACGCGGTAAATCGAGGACGAAGATCTTACCATCGCCGATTTTGCCGGTGCGTGCACCACGGATGATCGCCTTGATCGTGGGCTCAACGAAATCTTCGTTGACCGCGATTTCGACTTGCACCTTGCGCAGTAAGTTGCCGGTTTCCTTGACGCCGCGGGAGAACTCATCAACGCCTACCTGGCGGCCATGGCCCAATACTTCATTAACAGTGATCAGATTGACGTTTGCCGCATAAAGCTCTTTTTTGACCTCTTCGAGCTTGTAGGGCTGAATGATAGCTATGACTAATTTCATTGAAGAAATCCTTTCTGTTGGTCAATTAGTCCAAAATAGTATACGCGCGTTCATGGTGCTGGCTTAAATCCAGACCAATGATCTCTTCGTCTTGATTGACACGGATACCCATGGTTTTATCGATAACAAAACAAATGATAAACGTTGCAACAGCTGTGTAACCGATGGTGGTGGCGCAAGCAACGCACTGGGTCCAAACCTGACCGGCATTACCCAACATCAAACCATCCGCACCTGCACTGTTGACCAACTTAGTACAGAAGATACCTGTGGCAATAGCGCCCCAGAGACCGCCGATACCATGAACACCGAAGGCATCGAGGGTGTCATCATAACCTAATTTGGGCTTCACCACACTGACCATGAAGAAGCAGAACACGCTGACCAAACCACCGATCCAAAGCGCACCGCCTACATCCACGAAACCGCACGCAGGTGTGATGGCAACTAAACCAGCAACAGCACCGGAAGCCGCACCCAACGTTGTCGGTTTACCGACGAATAACCACTCCATCAACGCCCAGCTCAAGGCTGCGGCTGCGGTGGCGGTATTGGTTGTAACGAATGCCTGTGCAGCCAAACCATTGGCGCCCAAGGCAGAACCGGCATTGAAACCGAACCAGCCGAACCACAATAAAGAGGCACCTAAAACCACAAATGGCACATTGTGCATGCCTGGTTTATCGACGCCACCCGTACGCTTCCCTAAATACAAGGCCGTGACTAAACCGGCAACACCCGCGTTGATATGCACAACCGTACCACCCGCGAAGTCCAATGCGCCCATGCCGCGTAACCAGCCGCCCACACCCCAAACCATGTGTGCGATAGGGCAATAGACAATTGTCAGCCAAAGGGTTGTGAAAACCAAGAACGCGGAAAATTTCATGCGTTCAGCATAAGAACCGATGATCAAAGCCGGGGTAATAACAGCGAACATGGCCTGGAAGATCATAAAGGCCAAATGCGGGATGGTTGCTGCATAATCCGCATTCGCGTCTTGCCCAACACCTTTGAGCATAAACCAGTCTAAACCGCCGATAAAACCATTACCCTTGCCGAAAGCAAGGCCATAACCATAAACCACCCACAAAATACTGATCAAAGCCAAACAGATGAAACATTGCATCAAGACGCCCAAAATATTCTTGCGCCTGACCATGCCTCCGTAAAATAAGGCTAACCCCGGCGCGGTCATCAACAAGACCAGCGCTGACGAAGTCAGGACCCATGCCGTATCGCCGGCATTAATCGGATTTGTTCCCATTCCTATTTCCTCCTGTTTTTTTGGTTGAACTTGAAGTTTTGATCGTTAGATCACGTGTTTCTCAAAAGCCCAGAACAAATTAAGCGCTGCTGCCACCTGTACCGCAGCAAAAATAAAGGTCAGCATATCCAGGTAACGGGTCATCACAGTTTCGGTATTAGTATTCATTTGGCACCTCCATTTTTAAAATAAAAAAAGCCCGATCTTTAAGCAACTCCTACGCCTAAAACCGAGCTTCAGTGCCCTACCGCCCTAACCTGTGGACGGCCAAAAATAAAAAATCCCCTCAATGCATAACTGCGCTGTTGAGAGGACTATCTTTGCCCTGTGAATATGCCCGGAACAACTCTGCTCCGGACGGTCATTTATCGAACTACATTGGTAAGTATATCCGTAAACCCAATATTGTCAAGATTTTTTTTCGCTGCTAAAACCCCGGCCTATTTAAACAGGCCCGGGGCCTTGCTGTCAGAACTGATTTCCTGACGGGTAATGATGTGTTGCTGGGCCACCGGTTCGGCTGGTGCTACCTCGGCTTTGCTCTTGGTGGAAGCATCCAATGCATCGATTTTTTGATTGAATTCATCGGTAACATCCTTCATATTCCGCCTAAACTGATCGGCCTGATTCTCCAGCCCAGCTATCACCTGCACATAATCATGGCGCCATTCCGTTGATTCCGCTTTCATCACCCTATTGTCGGTTTCGATTTTATCTATGGAGGACTTAATGCTTCCTAATTCACCTTCCATTTGGGCCAGGGAATTCTTTTCTTCGATCAGCATGTCTGCAGCTGCGACTTTAGCCTTTTGTATCTCCTCCGCAGCCTGGGCCATGTCTTCTTTTTGGCCGGATATAAAGTTCTTTTGGTCGGTCAATTGCTGGGTGACGTCTTTTAATTGCTCCTTAACGCTGTCCATTTCCTTGGCTTGGGCCTTCATGTCGTTCTTGGCCTCTTCCAAATCGCTTGCCTGCTGCTGGTAAGCTGTATAAAGGCGGGCATCAAAAGCCGCCAAGCCGACACATACGGCCAACACAACGGCCATTTTCATTAATTTAGTAAGCAAATCTAACCTGGCGGGTTTCATATCCGTGAAGTATATACGGTAAAAATCAAAAAAGCAAACTTCGAGGAGAGAAATATTAAGGAAGAGTTCTATCTGTATGAAATACTTGGCTTTATAAAATTTTCTTACATGCCTTTTTGCAGGTCTGCCATGAGGATGATTGATTCGGCAATGTCTTTCATGCTGCGGCAGGAATCCATGCTCTTTTTATGGATCAGGCGGTAGGCGGCATCTTCGGAGAGGTTATTCATTTTCATCACAATGCCTTTGGCGCGTTCAACCAGCTTGCGGGTTTCCAAGGCTTCTTTGGCTTTCAAGGCCTCTTCCATGAGCTTGGTGTTCTCAACAGCCACAGCCGCCTGATTGGCCACCATTTGCAGCACATTGATCTCTTCATCGATAAAATGATGCGGCTCTTTGGTGTACACATTGATCACCCCGATGGCCTTGTCTTTGACAATCATGGGCACAACAACCATAGATGTCAGGCCTTCTTTGACAGCCAGGTCCCGGTAGGCATATTTTTCTTCCTTGCGCACATCATAGACAACGGCCGGCGTACGGCTTTTGATGACACTGCCGCTTAAAGAATTCTCTACTTTGATATTGGGTTTCTTTTTATATTCTTCATTTAGACTTTGGGTGGCTTTAATGGAAAGTTCTACACCTTTGTCATCCAGAAGCATGATGGAACAAATTTTGGAATTGAGCATTTCCGCGGTCACCACCACAATCAAATTTAAAATCTCGTCTAAATATTGATGGCTGGTGATGGACTGGCTCACCTTGACCAAAGAATCAAATTGGGCGGCTTTTTTCTTGGTTTCCTCAAAAAGCCTGGCATGCTCGATGACACCACCCACCTGCTTGGTGATGGCATCAATCAAACTCAATGTGCTGGCGGAATAATCTTGCTCGCGCTTATGCTGCACATTGACCACACCAATGGCTTTTCCTTTATAAATGATCGGCACAGACAGGAACGCTTCATAACGGTCTTCGGGGAGGACATCGACATTCTTAAACCGGGGATCCTTATAGGCATGGTTCTTGATGGCGACTGTTTTATTTTCGCGGGCCACCCAGCCGGTAATGCCTTCACCCACCTTCAAATTGACCGTACCCAATTCCTTCTTATGCGCGGTCTTGGAGGCCATCAACACCAAATTTTCTTTTTTCTCGTCGGATAAATAAATAAAGACAGAGTCGGCATCCGTCATTTCAGTGACGATCTTGACGACCAGCTGCAAGGTCATGCTCAAATCCAGCTCCGATGAGGCAATGTCTACGACGGTGCGCAGGATCTTGAGCTCTTCGGTACTGGTGATGCTTAATTTTTTATTCTTACTTTTCTCGGACATATTCAATAATTATACTACGTTTATCGCTAAAAAGGTAGTTGCTTGAGGCCCTATAAGTTTTCTAAGATAGCATCCACATTGACATAATTTTTGACCAGGCGGCGGGCCTCTAAAATCTTGTCTTTATCTGTTTTTTGAATCTTAGGGGTCATGTTCTCGATAGCAGCGGCGATCGTATAGGTATCTTCGTCGCAATACAGCACCGGGATATGGCTGTCTTTAAGTAAGCCTGCAATCTTAGGGTCAGGGGTCAAGCCGCCGGTTAAAATAAGGCCGGAGACTTTAACACTGCGTCCCTTCTGCAATAAGTAGGAAGACACGGCGACTAAAATATTATCGACACGGTCACCGGAAGTGATGACCAAGGCCCCGTCGCGCAAATGGCCGATCATATTATACGGCTCCATGGCCGCGACAATGGCATCATACACACGGGTCTGCATGTTTTCTGCACCGGAAAAGACTTTCAAATTAAAGCGTTCCTTGATTTGCTCAACGGTAGGGGCACTCAATAAATCCAGCTGTGGGATAACACCCAATAAACGAATGCCTTTGCGTTCAAGCCCTTTACCGACGATGGTCTTAATCTTATCTAATTTATCCGGCAATACTTTATTGATGATGACGCCTAAAACCTCGACATTACGCTGATCAAACAGGGCTTTATTGAGCATGATCTCGTCAATGGAGCGCCCGATACCACCCTGGGAGACGATCAATACTTTAGAACCTAAAATGGAAGCCACGTCCGCATTGGAACAATCAATGACCGAACCCACCCCCGCGTGGCCGGTACCCTCGACGATAATGGCTTGCTTGCCTTTGATTAACGTGTTGAATGATTTGAGGATGCGGCTTTGTAACTCTTCTTTTTGAGGGTTAAGGATATATTTTTCCGTATAGCCGCGGCCGACGGTGATGGGGCTCATGTCCTTGATATGTTTCTTGCAATGATAAACCTCGCCGATCAAATAGGTGTCCTTATCAATGGACTTTTCCTGATAGGTGACTGTTTCCTGGCCCACCGGTTTCATGAACGCAGTCCTGAGCTTGCGTTCCTGGAAATTCTTAAACAACCCCAGCGACAACGTGGTCTTGCCGGCATTCTGATGAATGGCAGAAATAAAAACATTTTTGATCGGCTTGGACTTTTT
Organism: uncultured Planctomycetales bacterium; assembly: GCA_964492215.1. Classification (GTDB taxonomy): domain Bacteria; phylum Omnitrophota; class Gorgyraeia; order Zapsychrales; family Fredricksoniimonadaceae; genus CAYNTZ01. The sequence continues at coordinate 8,020 of CAZBJT010000028.1, forward strand.
CATAGTGTTATTTTACGGGCTGTACTCCTAAAAATAAAGCCAAATCAGTCATTTTCTCTATGCGGACGATGAAAGGCGTCAGGCCTGGGGCTTGCTTGTAGCGCTGCAGCATGGCCGGGTCGATGTTGAACGTGATTGTCTCCCCATTATTTTGCACCTGCATGGCTTTGTCAGAGGTTAAATCAATACCACCATTCCTTTGTTCCTTACCGGGGACCATGGCGGCATTAGGGAATATCTCGTGCATCACACGGTCGATTTCGGCATTTAAATCCGACGGAGAAGATTGTGTTTTTTTCGCCACGCGGTCAGCTATCGCGGCACGAAGGGTTTCCCTCAAGTCCTGTTTAGCTCTCTTGTCCCAGCCGGTAAATGTCTCCATGCTGGCAAAGCTTAATTTACCCTCCCTAATCACCCTTCTAAATTGCCTTGTCATCACTGTATCTAAAACCTTCTCATAAAGGGGAAACAACCGCACGCCGCCGGGCCGATTACTTAAAAGGGCGGTGAAATTTAACCTCACCCCGAAAACTGATTTGATCTTAGGCTTGCGGGCCAGCGGGTCTTCAAACACACCATAAATCACATACACGCCCTTTTTGTCTTGGCCGCCATCCTTCTTCGTCATCCCGAAAGCCTCTCTTAAGATGGTATCTAATTCTTTATCGTTCTTTAATTTCAATGCTTCGGAAGTTACGTCCGGATATGCTTTGAGGTATGCATTGGATTGCTTTAATATCAGAGCTCTCACTCGCATTTCCTCGGGGGTCAGCATGGCATGACTGGCTAAATCCAATGACTTCATCGATGCCCTTAACTGTGATGAAAGTCCGCTGATATTTCCTGTTAGATCGGCATCTGCTAATTCCGTTAATAGTTCATCAGCAAATTGCTCACGCGTCTCTGTTGTCTCCCTTAAAACCAAAAAAGCGAGGCCTGTGCCGGTTGTCCTGTCCGCAAAATGGACTTCGAATGATTGGGTGTTTGAATAAATGTAATCCGTGGTGATTTCAGCGCGTAAATTGGAATTGGGGATGTCCTTCGTCACAGTGACTTCTTCGCTACTTTGCCAAGGAAAAACAGCCTTCATGATACGGCTGATTTCAGGGCTTAAGTCAGCAGCAGCGATTTGTGTGGTCGCCATTTTTTCAGCCAATGCTTTACGAAAAGATAGCCTTAGCTCATGCTTTACAGGATCACTCCACTGCGGAAGATTGTCAGGATCCAGCAAACCTTCTTCCTCATTTCCTGCCATTTCTTCACGCTGTGCTATGGCCATTGCTTGAAAGGCTTCTCTATAGATCGGGTACATGCGCACACCATAAGGCCTGTGGGTTATTAATGCAGTTCTATTGACATTGACCCCCCAAATATTCTCAATGACGGTTCTATTATTCAATGGATCCTGAAACCCGCTATAAATAGTGTATTTCCCCCCTTCATCTTCAAGACTCAGATGTAAACTCATCCCGAAAGTATTTGTTAAAATCTTGATCAATTCAGAATCGGATTCGATCCCTAATCGTTTTGAGGTCCTACCCTCGTAAACCCTAATCATTGCATATGGCTGCTTTAAAATAAAGATCCTGACTCTCTTTTCGTCGGCGGTCAACATGGCATGGCTGGATAAATCTAACGATTGCGTCGACGCCTTTAACTGCGATGAACGTTCGCTGATATTTCCGGCTACATAGCCGTCATAAATAAAATATACACCTCCATTGTCGGTTCCAGTCTTGTGCATTTTCATCCCAAAGGTATTAATTAGAATGCTGTCCAATTC
>CAZBJT010000028.1:9902-11285 GCA_964492215.1 uncultured Planctomycetales bacterium
TTCCAGTCTTGTGCATTTTCATCCCAAAGGTATTAATTAGAATGCTGTCCAATTCTCTCCAGGTGAAGTTCCTATACACTTTGAATGTGTGGTCTGGGTGCTGCAAGATCAAATTTTTAACTCTATCTTCATCGGCGGTCAGCATGGCTGAAGAAGCATTTCTCTCGATCTCATTGGAACGTAATGCATCCGTATTGCCTTGGTTGACCAAAGCAGGGATGGCAAAACGTAATAATGCGGCAGGGCTGGCCCTCTTATCTAAAAATGTGCGCTTGAGAAACATTAACCCGGATAGGCCGGTTTCTTCAGAGAAATACCTTGCCTGTCCACCAGAGTATATAGGATTTTTCCCCAAAAGATATTGACGGTAAGCTTTTGCCATTCCCTTAATATCATTATTCTGCCTGGGCTTTTGAAAATCAGGTATTTTATCGAATGCCTGTATAATGGCCTTCTTAGCTAAACGTTCATCATTCCATACATTCTCTACTTCCCATGGCCTTAACGCACCTTCGGCATCTTCATCAACCAAGCCTGGCAAAGCAAACCGCAATAAGGCTGGAGGATTACCTCTTTTATCTGAAAATAATCGTTCATTTGCCATCACTCCCCCCAACTTGGCTTCTTGGATAAAATACTTTATCTGGCCCTGAGGGAATGTAGGATTAGACACCAAAAAATATTGACGGTAGGCATCTGCCATTCCTTTCACATCTTGTTTCTGCCTAGCCTGTTTAAACTTAGGGATTTGATCCAATGCTTGTATGACTGCTTTCTTGACTAATCGATCATCCCACACCTTTTCCACTTCCCATGGCCTTAAAGCACCCTCCGCGTCTTCATCAATTAAACCAGGTAAGGCAAACCGCAATAAAGCCGCTGGGCTATTAACTTGATTATCTAAAGACGACAATGCCCGGAACATCAGCCCCGCTAAGCCTTCTTTTACAAAATATTTTACCTGGCCATCAGGATACGTTTGAAAAAAGTCCCGGTATGCCTTGGCCATGCCTTTAATGTTTCCCTGCTTCCTCGCTATTTCAAATCCAGGTATTTTATCCACGGCCAGCCAAATTGCTTCTTGCGCGTTTTCCTCTTTCTCCCAAAATCCCCGTGGCACTCTAATCCTATTTATTTTTTTACCTCCCTTTTGCATGACAGGGACAGCCTTAATGGCTTCGGTGATTTCTTCCATTTGATTTATGACAGTATCGCCAACTTCTCGTCGCATTCTTTTATTTCCAGCTTGTAAATACCGCTCTTTGGCTTGCTTTAATAGCGTTCGGATCTCTTCTTCGTCGGGAATTTGAGCCGCAGGAAGCATGATGAGCTTCTCCTCCCGAACCAAACTTGCCTGCCTTAATAGCTCAACGGCCCGCCAAT
>CAZBJT010000029.1:0-11256 GCA_964492215.1 uncultured Planctomycetales bacterium
CTGACCCGTCTTATTTACAAACACAACCCGGCCATCAGCAGTCCCTGCCGCTACTCCCCCTGTGGGTAATGTTGTTAATGACCAAACAGGGCTGCCTATTTTCACAGGTACTGGCTTACCCGTCTTATTTACAAACACAACTCGGCCATCGTCAGTCCCTGCCGCTACTCCCCCTCCGGGCAATGTTGTTAATGACACAACACGGCTGCCTATTTCCACCGGCACTAACCGACCCTTCTTATTTACAAACACAACCCGGCCATCATTAGTCCCTGCCACTACTCCCCCTGTGGGTAATGCTGTTAATGACATAACATTGCTACCTATTTCTACAGGTACTGGCTGACCCGTCTTATTTACAAACACAACCCGGCCATCAAGAGTCCCTGCCGCTACTCCCCCTCCGGGCAATGCTGTTAATACCTCAACACGGCCGCCTATTTCTACAGGTACTGACTGACCCGTCTTATTTACAAACACAACCCGGCCATCATCCGTCCCTGCCACTACTTCTCCTGTGGGCAATGCTGTTAATGACCTAACAGGGCTGCCTATTTGCTCTTCTAATACTTTTAACCATCCTTTCACCACATCTCCATCTTTTAGCTCAGCGCTCTTGACCTCACTTAATTTCAACTGCCCGCCATTGTCTTGAAGGAATGTGTGCAAATTTCTTAATGCCTCTTGGCGTTTGGCATTATCCTTGATATTGTTGAAAACATTCAATCGCCCTGCATTAAAATCCCGAGCTGCCTGTTCAGGGGATAAAGGCTGAGGGATTGTTACCCGGGTGGTTGCTTCGGGCAACAAGGTTTTAGGTTGAGCCAGGCCTGTGGACGCCACGTAAACTTGATCACCTATGACCATGCCAAATTCATCAGGCCTAAGGATGACCATCCGGCCATCATCAGTCCCCGCAGCTACTCCTCCTTGAGGTAAGGCGGTTAATGACCAAACCTCACCGCCTAGTTGCATACCTTTACCATTTGTTATTTCCCCTTGCGCATTTAAAAAGAAAACTCGGCCATCTTTATCTTTAGTGCCCGCAGCCACTCCTCCTTGAGGTAAGGCGGTTAATGACTTAACAGGACTGCCTATTTTCACAGGTACTAACTGACCCGTCTTACTTACAAACACAACCCGCCCATCTTCAGTCCCTGCCGCTACTTTCCCTCCGGGCAATGCCGTTAATGACATAACTTGGCTGCCTATTTTCATAGGTACTAACTGACCCGTCTTACTTACAAACACAACTCGGCCATCAGAAGTCCCTGCCGCTACTCCCCCTCCGGGCAATGCCGTTAATGACATAACTTGGCTGCCTATTTTCACAGGTACTAACTGACCCGTCTTATTTACAAACACAACCCGGCCATCATAAGTCCCCACCGCTATTTCCCCTCCAGGCAATGTTGTTAAAGAAAAAACATTGCCGCCTATTTTCACTGGTGCTCGCTGACCCGTCTTATTTACGAACACAACCCGGCCATCATAAGTCCCTGCCGCTACTTCTCCTCCAGGCAAAGCTGTTAATGACAAAACATTGCTGCCTATTCTCATAAATAATAAATGACCCATCTTATTTATAAACACCACCCGGCCATCAAAAGTCCCTGCCGCTACTTCCCCTTCGGGCAATGCTGTTAATGACAAAACCTTACTGCCTAATTGCTTCTCTAATGTCTTTAATGCGCCTTTGATCACATCACCTTCTTGAAGTTCAGCACTTTTAACGTCATTTAGCTTCACCTGCCCGTCATTGGCTTGAAGGAATGTGTGTAAATTTCTCAATGCTTCGGTGCGCTTGGCCTCATCTTGGGCATCGTTGAGAACTTTGAGGCGTTGAGTTTGAAATTCCCTGGCTATGTCCGTTGTTACAACATTCGCCTCACTTGATTCCTTTACTGGAGCAGCTTCCTTTCCTGCAAACACATCGTCTGGGGCAAACAATGACCTTAACATGTTCCAGCGATTTTCAAAATACCGGCGGAATTCACCAGCAACCTTATCCGAAGGAATAGCCACAAAGAACTTGCGCTCATAAACCAAAGCAAACGTATCACAAAAACGTTTAAAACTGACTGGCCCTGGTGTCTTTTGCAATTCACGCCCCACATCCTCAAGGGATTCTTCCACAGCCCGGTTTGAAAAACGGTCACGTAAATTTGGATAACGGTCAAGCATAAATTCCAATCCGGAAAAAATTGAACGGATGGAATCTCTAATCAATGCCACGGATTCAGGTTGTGCGTCGATCGACTTAAATAATTCATCTAATTTTCGTTCCAAATCCTGTTGCTGCGCCCGTGCGCTACTGCCCCTGGATCCTACACTGATCGTCACAAATCTCGCCTGCTCTGCCTCAGACCATTCCACGGCAGAATCTGTACGGCTAATGGCCACAAGATGCGCATTGGCCGGAAGCTTGACCTTTTTATCTTCACCCTTAATGCTCAATGTCCCTTCTTGAAGGATCTCATTTAAAGCCACGGCTTCTTCCGGGGAAAACCTATGAATATTATCCAGCACCCAGACAATTTGACGGTCCGGATGCGCATTGGCCTCAGCAATAAGCTGAGGAAAAATCCCTTCGCCTAATTTAAAATTGACACCATCAGCCGCCGGCACTAATGTGCCTTCCAGGCGAGAACGGTCAATTTCACGGGTCACATTAATAATGTCGATCTTAGCCTGCGGGGAACGATTTTGAAAAGCATCCAATACCGCACGGCTGTCTACGGCCGCATTGACACGCAAATGCACATGCCGCCCGGCTTCGGTCAACTCATAGGCCATAACGTCTTCTATTTTTTCATCAGGAAGCACTACATTAGGCAGCATGGTTTGAATAATACGCCGCGCCTCCATTTCATTCTGGGGATTTGACCAGCGGTAAATCAAATGATGCGTCACAGCACGACCCATGGCTGTCAGGGGTTCCTCACCTTGCGTGATGCGATACTGCACGTCTTCGCACATGCGTTTAAGTTCACGCAAAGAAAATCCAGCTATTTCATCATGGGCAATCTGCCCATTAAAATAGGCCCTGACAATCTCATAATAGGTAGAGACTAAAACGTCCACTATATTACTTTGCTGCTCCATAGGCACGGCCTTACCCAAAACTTTGTCCTCTTTTGTCCAATCTTCACTTAAGAACATCCCGGCGTAAAACTTAAGCCGCTCAATTTCCCGCGTGCGTTTAGCACTGTCTTTGTCCTCGGGATCAATCAAAGGCGGCACATCCACTGACGGGGTCTTCTCATTAAAAATCTCCGGGAAGGATCCGCGTAAGGTGTATTGCTTAGGGTTAGTGTCCACAACGATAAGCGCACCTTTAGGGATGGTCAATGTCTTAGGCCCCTCGCCCATCGGTACCGGTGCCTGCAGCAAATCGATTACCCTGGAACCATCCTCCCTTACAGGGGCTTCAATGATAGACATAAGCCACCATGCTAAACTCGCCCGTTCATTGCGGTCTAACAACGTATTAAGCTCACTTAAAGCCACCACACCACCATTGGCCAAACGTTCATTAAACGATGTCGCTAACTTAAAGAACCACTTTTTATCCGAGGTGCGTTCATATGCGCCATGCAAGTCGCCAAAATCCAGACCCTGGCTCACTGGATTTGCCAAAAAATCCGAACCACGCAATAATGCATACCCCTTGGATGTAAATGTCTTTCCCAAACCCGTCACACCCATGACCCTAAGCACGGGTAAACCGGCATCAACCGCTTGCTGCATGGCCACAAGCATACGCACGGTATCGAAATCGAGGACCAAACCAATGTCCTGATAAATGCGTTTGATCATATTATCTGTGGTAATGCCATTAAAACGTGATGCAAGTGTGATGCGCGCTCCGGGCAAAACCAAAATATTATCATTTCCACTTACCTCGATACTCATTTTGCTGCGGTAATTTTTCGGGGTCACCCTTGATGGGATCCCTTCCAGCCCTTTCTTTATTGGAGCAAAAGGATTGTCATATGTCTTGATAATCAGGCGGTCAAAAAATGAAACGTCCTGAAGCATGGCCCCCTCGCGCATGGTAAAAAGCAATTGCACATTATCCGGTATTTTTACAATACCCAGATCCGGATGAGAAAGCTCTCCCGCGCGCAACAATTCCTGAAGCTGAAGCCTCACCCCCGGATCCAAAGCTTCCACATTTTTGATCAAAAGAGCATAATGCTTAGACGCATTCTGCGGAAGCCGTGCTTCGTTAAATATTCGCATAAGCAAACCATAACCAAATACTGCATTTTGCCCATCCTCAGTCGGCACCTTATGGCCCACCAATTGACCTTCTTCCACAAATGGATGGGCATGCATGACAGTCAGTTCAATTTTATTTTTTACGGCTGTTTCTTTCAGTGCACCACTTAGCAGCTCATCGGCACCTGGCCCCTCTTTAAACAAAACGGGTTGATCGGAAAAGAGCGCGCGAAAAGCTTTTCCCCCCAGATCTGGATCCACATCATAATACTTCAGTACTCCATGTAGATTTTCAGCAAAGATGTCCGGATCAAAACCTCGCGGAATGAAACCTTTAAAGCGGGCCTTGATTTGTTTCGTCCTATTTGAACTAACACTTGCGGACTCAAGGTCACCATACACATGCCTTATAGCAAACCATAAAGCCCCGGCCAATACATCCTGCTTGACCCCGGCATGGTTTAAATCATCAACAACCCTTAAGAAAGTCTGTACACACCTCTCCAAACTGCGTAAAGAATCCAGATTCAAATTCATCATCATAAAAGTATTGGAACTTGCAAGATTCTCCTCATATTCCACCAAGGCATCAACCAATTTCCTGGGCTGGTCAATGCTGCTTAAACCAAGCCGTTTAACCAATGCTTCACGTTGGGCTTGTTTGGAAGAAAAAGGATCCAAGTCAACACTAACCGCAGGTGTGGCCATGGCTTGGTTTGCAATGCCGGAAGGATCATCAATCAGGCGTATTTTACTCTCAACACCTTGCCCAAAACGAAAGAAAACACCACCAGAAAAATATTTCCGGGGTATGCTTTCTTGAGTGACAGGGTCTATTTCTTCTTTGACATAATTAAAAACACCCTTTTTGAAAGCCTGCAGGTAACTCTGATAAATAGATTCTGGATTCCCCAAAGAAGAATTCTGAAATGATAAGCCTTTTACTTTATTTTGATCAGCAAATGCTTTGGCAAGAATTGAACTTTTGAGTTTCTTTTTGTACCAGGCCGCCAAAATTAAAGATTGGTAGACTTGACGCAATTGAGCAAAATTCTTGCCTTCATTGACTTCTTTTTTAAGGATGGGAATAACTATTTCACGGATGATTTGGGAGGCCATGTCATTTGGCAAACGGTTATTTGTGCTTGGGGACACCCTGCCTTCGGCAGAATGTCCCCTGGTTGGCATAGCTTTTTCCGCTGCTAAGTAATCTTCTTCCAGCATGACATCTAATTTACTGTCAACGATATAGGCTGTCCTGGATTTGGCATTTTCATACACCACCGCCTTCTCAGGGACTATCCACACTTTGTTAAATGTATTAACCGGTATATTTGTGGTGTGATATTTTTGCGCCGCTTCTTCATAAACACGCGCCCAGAATTTCTTACCCAACTCCTCTTCCGGGTATATCAATGAGGCCGTCACCTGTTTGAGCATATAATCTTCAGCCAATAAATCCCTGCCCATTTCAGTTTGGCCAAAAGACTCTGGAATAATACGGTCTTTCTCATATGGGCTTAAATTCACCCACAGGTCATCTTCAGGCACTGTTAATGCGGCAAGAAAATACTTAATGAGTTTTTTGGTGTCCTGTATTTTCTTGCCGTCACCGGGGTCTAAAAGAAAATCAAGGCGGAAAGGATTATCAGCGCTGACCTTCACTCCTTTGAGCACCGCAGGAGCAAATGAAGGACTTAAAGGGACCATCACTGAAGGTTTAGGAAGGACTAATTCATCTGCGTAAAGGTAATGGGTGGGAAGTAAAAGATTAGACGTAAAAAAACACAAAATCAGGGCGAGCAATAAGATTTTTTTTATAATGGAGACAATCATAGGCCTATTTAAAGTATGTGATATAAATCATATACTTTCAAGGCCTAAAGTAAGTTCTTAGGAAAGCGCTTTCTTAAGGTAGGAGTTAATACAAAAAAGGGGACACATTAATGTGTCCCCTTTTTGAAAACGAGTTGTGCTTATGTTTTATTCAGCGCCGGCTTTGCGTTGGAAGAGTTTCCTCGTACCAGCGGGCTTGGCAGCACCCTTCTTGGTCGCGGTCTTCACATCGGCTTTAGAATGGCCAGGTGCGGCGGCAGCGGGCTTGGTTTCAGCGTCGCTCACCGTAGCTGTATCAGCTTCGGACTCTACCTTGGCTTTCTTTAAACCGGTGATGATCTCACGGCTTTTTTCAGTCAATTCTAAAAATGCTAATTCCGCATTGTCCCCGGCGCGTTGCATGTAAGGGATAATGCGGGTATAACCACCCTGGCGGGATTTAAAACGCGGCGCGGTTTCCGTGAACAAGCGGGAAACCAAGGCGTGATCGCACAGGATAGCAAATGCACGACGACGGGCAGCTAATGTATCTTTCTTGCCCAACGTGATCAATTTTTCAATGAACTTACGGGCTTCTTTAGCTTTAGCGCGGGTGGTGCAAATGCGTTCCTGAAGCAGAACGGAGATGGCCATATCGCGCATGGTGGCGGCCCTTAAACTACGGTTACGACTTAAACGATTTCCTGCTTTAGCGTGTCTCATGAACTAGGCCTTGGTTTTTAATTTTTTTACATCCACTTTCATCCCTAAACTTAAGCCCATGGCCTTGAGGATGTCTTGGATCTCAGTTAATGACTTCTTACCGAAATTACGGAATTCTAATAATTCAGGTTCTTGACGACGGACTAAATCACCGATGGTCTTGATGTTGGCATCTTTCAGGCAATTGGATGAACGCACTGAAAGCTCGAGTTCGGAGATCGGCAGGCGTAATTTACCGTACAAAGCTTCTTCTTCAACGGAAACTTCTTCCTGGGCCTCTTCTTCTTCGGGCAATTGACCATAAGCGACAAACACGTCCAAATGGCGCTGCAAAATATTAGCCCCATACAACAAGGCTTCTTTGGCATTGATCGCACCATTGGTGAAGATCTCAACCAATAAGCGGTCATAATCCGTGCGCTGACCGACACGGGTGTTCTCGACGGTGAAATTAACTTTGATGATCGGCGTAAAAATAGAATCGATGGCGATCGTACCGACCGGTGCGCCTTCTTTTTTATTTTGATCCGCCGGCACATAACCACGGCCGCGGGAAACTTCCAATTCCATATTGAACGGAAGGTCCTGGGTCAATGTGGCAATGTGGTGCTCAGGGTTCAAAAGCTCAATGACTTCATCAAAGATAACGTCCTTGGCCTTGATCTCGCCTTTTTTATTGGCTTTGATATAGACGGTCTTAGGGGTCTTGGAATGTAAACGGACGACCAAACCTTTGATGTTCAAGACGATCTCAGTCACAGATTCCAAAACACCGGGCATGGTGGCGAATTCATGGGAAACACCTTCAATACGGATTGAGGTGATGGCGCTGCCTTCGATCGACGACAAAAGGATGCGGCGCAGGGAATTACCCAACGTCACGCCATAGCCGCGCTCAAAAGGCTCAGCGACGAATTTACCATACGTATTGGTATAGCTGGATTCTTCGCATTCTAAACGTTTCGGCATTTGGAAATCGCGCCATTTAACACCCATGTTCTTACCCTCCGTGGAGTTCTTAGTTTAAAAAGTTTTAACGTGAATACAACTCAACAATGAGCTGTTCATTGACCGGATAGCCGATATCTTCGCGCAAAGGCATACGCACGACTTTGGCTGTTAAATTAGCCCCATCGACCGTTAACCAACCTGGGACTTTGCGTTCTTTGGTAGATTCCACATTTTCTTTGATGGCTTGAGTAGACTTAGCATCCGTCTTGATTTCGATGATATCGTTAGGCTTCACCATATAAGAAGCGATATTGACGCGGCGGTTGTTGACCCATACGTGATTGTGGGAGACAACTTGACGCCCATCTTTACGGGATTTAGCAAAACCTAAGCTGAAAATAACGTTGTCTAAACGGCGCTCTAAGAATTGCAATAAAATGTGACCGGTAACACCCTTGATACCCGTAGCTTTGATGAAATAGTTACGGAATTGGGTTTCCAAGACACCGTAAATGCGTTTGACTTTTTGCTTTTCACGCAATTGAATACCGAAGTTAGAGAGCTTGGTCTTTCTTAAACCATGTTGACCAGGGGCATACTCACGACGGGAGATAGCACATTTATGTCCATAGCAGCGCGTGCCTTTGAGAAAAAGCTTCTCGCCTTCACGGCGGCAGAGACGACAATCTGGTCCTAAATCGCGACCCATATGATGATGTTCCTTTCTTAAAACTACACTCTACGTTTTTTGCGTGAACGGCAACCGTTGTGCGGTATAGGTGTCACGTCTTTAATGGAGGTGACCATAAGACCCGCAGCCACTAAGGCACGGATAGCAGATTCACGTCCTGAACCAGGGCCATTAACAAAGACATCCACGCTTTGTAAGCCCAATTCTTTAGCCCGACGGGCAGCATCAGTAGCCGCGACCTGCGCCGCAAACGGGGTGGATTTCTTGGAACCATGGAAACCGACCAAACCGGGTGTTGCCCATACAATGGTGTTGCCCTGTTTATCGGAAATATTGATGATCGTATTGTTAAAAGTCGCCTGGATCATGACTACCCCGGAGGTAATACCTTTCAGGGATTTCTTCTTGGTTTTAGCTGTCTTCTTGGCGGCTTGTGTTTGTGCTGCCTGTTCAGGTTTATTTGCCATAAATTACAATGTCCTTATTTTTTAGCATCATCTTTTTTGATAATGTGTCCGACCACCGGCTTTTTGCCTTTGCGGGTACGGGCATTGGTCTTGGTGCGTTGGCCACGGCAAGGTAAACCTTTGCGATGACGTAAACCGCGGTATGTGCCGATCTCCATATGACGACGGATATTTTCATTGGTGTCACGGCGCAAATCACCCTCGGTCACATAGCTCTTTTGCACAATGCTGGTGATACGGGAAATTTCATCCTCGGTCAAATCTTTGGCGCGTTTATCGCCGCTGATCTGGGCCTGGGCTAAAATTAATTTGGAACGCGCGGGGCCGATGCCGTAGATATACGGTAATGCTGCCTCGATGCGTTTTTCCTTGGGAAGATCAATACCTAAAATTCTTGGCATACTTCATTATCCTTGTCTTTGCTTATGTTTGGGGTTGGTACAGATCACGCGCACCACCCTGTTACGACGCACGATTTTACAGTTACCACAGATTCTCTTTACGGACGACTTGACTTTCATGACCTATTCCTTATTTTAATCGAAACGTAATACGGCCTCGGGTTAAATCGTAAGGCGATAATTCCAACTTGACCTTATCGCCGGGTAAGATACGGATGAAATTCATCCTTATCTTTCCAGACACATGTGCTAATACTTTATGATTGTTCTCCAGCGCCACGCGAAACATCGCATTGGGCAACGCTTCTTCGACAACACCTTCAACTTCAATTAAATCTTCTTTGGCCATATGCTTTTTAGCCCGTCACTGACGGGTCAAGATCTCCGGTCCCTGCGCTGTAACAACAATCGTATGTTCAAAGTGCGCTGAAGGCTTACTATCTTCGGTCACCACTGTCCATCCGTCGCTCAACACCTTCGTACGGTGCGTACCCATATTAACCATGGGTTCAATGGCTAAGACCATGCCTTCCTTTAATACGGGCCCTTGACCAGGACGTCCGTAATTAGGGATCTCCGGGTCTTCGTGCAACTGACGGCCGATGCCGTGGCCCACAAAATCGCGCACCACTGAAAAACCATGCATCTCCACAAAACTTTGCACTGCAAAAGAGATATCCGACAAACGACCATCAACCCTGGCCTGCTCAATACCGCGATAAAGAGATGCTTCACCAACTTCCAGCAATCTGCTTATCTCGGGGGTCACTGCACCGATAGCAACAGTCGTGGCCGTGTCAGAATAATAATCTTCATGGATGATACCGACGTCAATGCTGACAATATCGCCAGCTTTGATTACACGTTGATTACCGATACCATGCACGACCGTTTCATTGACCGATACGCAAGCACTGCCGGGAAAACCGCGATACCCTTTAAAGGCCGGTTTCACCTTATGCTTATTGATCAACGATTCGGCCAAATGGTCGATATCTTTCGTCGTCATTCCAACTGTTAAAGAACCTTTTAACTGCCCCACAATGGAAGCAAGAATCTTACCAGCTTTTCTTAAAATGTCAACTTCATAAGGGCTCTTAATGTGAATGTGCTGGTTTGTCTTCATTGAGTATTTTTACCAGGGCATCACATAATTGCACAGTTTCTAAATTACCGTCCATTTTTATCAAACGCCCGCTTTGGGCATAAAAATCGATGATCGGCTGTGTACTGGAAGCGTACACATCCATGCGCTTACGGATGGTTTCTTCATTATCATCTGAACGCTGATAAAGCTCACCACCACACACATCACACACACCTGCCTTGACCGGCGGCTTATTAACTAAATGAAACAGCGCCCCGCATTTGCGGCACACCCGGCGACCGGTCAATCTTTTCAAAAGTAAATTCACATCAGCTTCCATGCTTAAAGCAAAATCCAACGGCATACCGGCCTTCGCTAAAATAATATCTAAGGCTTTGGCTTGGGCCACCGTGCGTGGAAAACCGTCAAACATATATCCATTGGCCAATTCAGGGTTGCTCGTCACTTCCTGCTCGACTAATTTAGTGACAAGCTCGTCGGAAACCAAAGCACCTTTTTCAATCAGGCCTTTGATCTCAAGACCCAACGCAGAACCTTTTTTCATTTCGATACGCAGCATGTCGCCGGTAGAAATGTGGACTACGGAAAATCTTTCTTTTAATAAACCAGCCAAAGAACCTTTACCAGCACCCGGAGGGCCTAACAGCACGATCTTCATCGACGACCCCGTAAATGACCGGACTTCATAAAACCTTCGTAATGATGCATCTGCAAATGTGATTCAACTTGTTTCATGGTGTCTAACATAACACCAACGGTGATAAGAACACCCGTACCACCAAAGAAAGAGGCAACTAAATAAGGGACCTTAAACCACGCCATGGTGGCGTCCGGCATGACCGCGATCACGCAAATAAATAAAGCACCGACCAACGT
>CAZBJT010000030.1:0-4581 GCA_964492215.1 uncultured Planctomycetales bacterium
AAATTGACTTACTCGGGTCATTTGGATAACCTCAAGGAATTAAAAGGCAACCCGCGTTACCGTTTTGTCAAAGGCGACATCAATGACCGCAAGATCGTCGATCCTTTAGTCAAAGCTGTGGATGCCATCGTTCATTTTGCCGCTGAGACGCATGTGGATCGTTCCATCAAGGACGGTGCGGTTTTCGTGCGCACCAATGTCAATGGCACGCATGCACTGCTGGAAGCCGCATTGCAATATAAGCTCAAGCGTTTTGTGCACGTATCCACCGACGAAGTCTACGGCAGCCGTTTGAAGGGGTATTTTAATGAGAATGACAATTTAAACCCCAGCAGCCCATATTCAGCGGCCAAAGCGTCATCCGATTTATTGGCGCGTTCTTATTTTATCACCTACGGGATGGATGTGGTGATCACCCGCTGCTCGAATAATTTTGGGCCCAATCAATACCCGGAAAAAGTCATCCCATTGTTTGTGACGAATTTGATCGAAGGTAAAAAAGTGCCGCTGTATGGCACAGGCAAGAATGTGCGCGACTGGATTTACGTCGAGGACCATTGCCGGGGTGTGGACATTGTGCTGCATAAGGGCAAGGCCGGGGAGATCTATAATATTGCCGGGGAGAATTACCGCGATAATATAACGCTGACAAAAACCATTTTGAAAATGATGAAGCAGCCCGGCACCATGATCCAGCGCGTCGAAGACCGCAAAGGCCACGACTTTCGTTACGCCATCGATTGCGCCAAGATCCGCAAACTAGGCTTCAAGCCCCGGGTCTCCTTCGAACAAGGCATCGACCAAACCGTACGCTGGTACCAGGATAATGCGTGGTGGTGGAAAAAATTAAAGTAGCTCATTGTCATTCCCGCGAAAGCGGGAATCTAGAATTAAGGGGACATGTTCTTAATTCATAAAAAAACAACCCGAATTAAGTACCTGTCCCTTTGATTCCTAAATTTAGTTAAAGGAGGGGAATAATGAAGCGGTTATTTTGGTTCGTAACTTTTCTTTTTATTGTTCAAACGATTTCTTTTGCTCAAGAAGCCGATGGACTATCTTTAGAGCAGAAATATAAGAATGTCTTTAATGAAGGTGTAGACGCATTTGATAAAGGGGATAATGCGAAGGCTGAAGAGAAATTCAAAGAGGCAATAGGAATCGATCCTCAGGGTAATAGCATTTATTTTAATTTGGCATTAGCTGAGTTTAATTTAAAGAAATTTGAGGAGGCGGCACAGAATTTTTTCAAATCGGTGGATTTAGGGTTTGTTCCGCCTGCTGAATATGAAATGGCCTTTAAGCCATATAAATACAGAGAATTTTCTTTAACTTGGCCCGGAGGTTATCAAATTCAATTTAAAGGTAGCTCAAATTGTTCAAAGCAATTAGCTATGGATATGCTTCCCGGCGTAGTAGCATACGCAGAAAAAGTTGAGAACATTATTTTGATAAGGCCTAAATTTATTCAATGGGGAGAAAATGGTAAATATTGGAAAGAAGAATGGGTTATGGATGCAAGAAATGGCAGCAAAACGTTTTCTATGACTTTAACACCAACTCCAGATGGGGGAGCTGATTATTTGATTGCTCCAAAATAAAATTAAGAAAAATTGGGACACTAGGACACTAGGGACAGCGCCCTATTATTTTTTGAAGTAACACTTTTATCTACCTGATATACTCGACTTAGAATTCATGAAAGGAGTATTAAATGACAACTGTTAAAGAAATAGAAAAGGCCATCGCTGATTTGCCTCCTGCCAAGCTTTCCGTTCTTAGGTCTTGGTTTGAGAAATTTGATGCTGCCTATTGGGATAAGCAGTTAAATGCAGATATTAAGGCTGGAAAGCTGGATTCTATTGCTGCAAAGGTGCGTGAAAGTTATAAAAAGGGCAAGTGCAAAGAAATATGAAGCATTTTGCAGAGCCCTCTTTTTGGAACTATTACCGCCATCTTCCCAAATCTATTCAGCAAATAGCAGATAAAAACTTTGACTTACTTAAGGTGGATACGAAACACCCATCTTTGCATTTAAAGAAACTTCCAAAAGATTTTTGGTCGGTAAGAGTGGGAAAAGGGTATCGTGCGCTGGCGCTTGAGATGTCCGATGGGAACTTAGCATGGTTTTGGATCGGTACGCATGCCGAATATGATAAATTGATAAAATAAATGGTGACTGTCACCATTTATTAAAACTAAGGAGAGAAAATGTACATACGACCAATACTTTGTGTCCTGATGATGTTGAGTTTATCTTCGTGCGCCGCCGGTCCCGCTATGTATCAAAGGACGACATCGGGTAAAATAGGCTGCCCGCCCGATGAAATACAAATTAACAATATCACCAGCTCATTCTGGACAGGTCAACGCACCTGGGAAGCTGACTGTAAGGGGACTAAATATTTTTGCAGTTCAACCGCCACGGGTCAGTATAGCGCGGATATTTCCTGTGCGGCAGCCAAATAAGAACGGTGCATTAACAGAGGAGGTCCTATGTGTCCGATTACCCACACATGTATTTTGGCGTTAGTGACAGCGGTCGTGGCCAGTTTTATTTTCGGTTATTTATGGTATGGGCCATTGTTCGGTAAGACCTGGGCCCATTTGATGGGATTGAAGATGGATGGGAATTGCAAGCCTAAGGCCTCCGCCTTCGTGTTGACATTATTAGGTACCGTGCTGACAACCTTTGTCTTCGCCTATATTTTGCATGCGGCTGCTTTTCCCTGCAACTTTAGCGCGGCGTTCTTTATCTGGATCGGGTTTTACCTGCCCTTGCTTTTTAGCTCCGTCGCATGGGAAGGCAAACCCTTGAAACTCTTTGCCATCAATGCTGTTTATTATTTGCTGAACTTGCAATTAATTGCAGCTGTGGTGACCTATTTAAAATAAAGCATTAAGTACTTCGAGGTGGCATGATTGATCTCTTGACTTCCGGATTATGGAGCGGATTGGCCAAACAGGTAGGCCAGCCTCACCTGTGGATATTAAGCTTAGGCTTCATTATCCTGGGGTTTGGTTACCGGGCTTGGCGCAGTAGGATCCGTAGAGGAGATTATGAGTTTAGCGCTAAAGGGACTGACCTTATATTTGAAAGTGAACTAGGCACATTCATTTTCAGCAAGGACAAAAGGTCTTTTACAGCGCATTACGGCAAGAAGGAAGTGATTGTTGTAGGCTTTGATGATATACGGAATATCGACATCATTACGGAAGATATTGATGCCATGTTTTCAGAAATGGCATTTGAAGATTGGGATTTCCTGATCGATACGCTTCCGGAATATAGGGATGTGGTCAAAAGATATTCCATCGCGGTAGTCACAAAGAATTTCCAGCGTTTCCCTTTGATTTATATGTCGCAGTATACGGTCAAAGATTTTATGGCCTGGGGATTACAGATGCAGTTGGATTTACTGTCTTTGGTGGGTTTATATATCCCCATTGATATGTTTACCCAAAAGATCTATGGTGAATTCAAGCAATCATTAAGTCAGGAATTCAGTTTCGACCGGGACAAGCTTCCGTATCATTTTGATAAACAATAAGGCATTTCATGTCATTAGAAAATAAGATAAAGAATAAGACAGCTAAGGTGGCGGTGATTGGGTTGGGGTATGTGGGCCTGCCGCTGGCTGTGGCTTTTGCCCGTCGTGGGTTTGGGGTCTTTGGGATAGATACCAGCGCTGAACGGGTGGGACGTATCAAGGAATTAAAGAGCTATATTGCGGATATCAGCAATGCCGAGATCGGGACGATCATCCGTCGCGGCAAATTTACGGTATCGACTGATTTTACCCTATTGGCCCAGGCCGATGTGGTGATCATCTGCGTGCCAACACCGTTGAAGCGTAAATATACGCCGGACATTTCTTTTATTGTCAGCGCGGTCAGCGGCATACGCCCGTATATCAAGAAAAACATGCTGGTGGTTTTAGAAAGCACCACATACCCGGGCACCACCGAAGAGCTGATCAAGCCTGAGTTGGAAAAAAGTGGGCTGCGCGCCGGTAAAGATTTTCACATCGCCTTTTCACCCGAACGCATTGACCCGGGTAATAAACAATTTGAAGTCACCAAAATCCCAAAGGTCGTGGGTGGGTTAACCCCGGCTTGTGCTAAATTAACCAAAGCGCTTTACGGGCAGATCATTAAAGACATCCATGTGGTGTCATCCCCGAAGGCCGCGGAAATGACCAAGCTGCTGGAGAATTCATTTCGCATTGTTAATATCGGCTGGATCAATGAAGTGGCCCAAATGTGCCACAAGTTGGGGATTGATGTGTGGGAAGTCATCGATGCCGCTAAGACCAAACCATTTGGCTTTATGCCGTTTTACCCCGGGCTTGGGGTGGGCGGCCATTGTATCCCCGAAGACCCATTGTATTTGTATTGGAAAGCCAAGCGCTATGGTTTTAATTCCAAATTCATTAAATTAGCGGCGGACATTAATGCACATATGCCGCAATACGTGATCCATCGCCTGGGTGATTTATTGAGCAAGCCCAAAGCAAAAGTGCTGGTCGTGGGTGTCACCTATAAAAAAGATGTAAAGGATTTACGCAAATCACCGGCCTT
>CAZBJT010000030.1:4591-11181 GCA_964492215.1 uncultured Planctomycetales bacterium
AAATTAATCGAATTGCTCAAACACCGGGTCACGGTTGATTATCATGACCCGATGGTGGCTTATGTGAAATTAGGCGGTTTGGACATGCATTCCGTGCCGCTTACCGCTGCAACCATTAAAAGTTATCAGGCTGTGATCATTGCCGTCGACCACACTAACGTTAATTATGTCTTGATCAGGAAAAACGCGTGCCGCATTTTTGATATCAAAAATGTGTATCAGGGTGCCCGCGCCAAACATATTGAAGTCTTGTAAGAAGAGGGGATATGCCGAAACAAACTGTAGTCATCACCGGCGGGGCCGGATTTTTGGGCAGTCATTTATGCGACTGGTTCATCAACCATGATTTCAAAGTTGTTGCCGTCGATAATTTGATCACCGGCAGCCGGAACAATATCGCCCATTTATTAAAAAATAAAGATTTTCGTTTTATCAAACATGACATTTGCAAGCCATTTACCGTGGCAGGACCTGTCCACTATGTCTTGGATTTTGCTTCACCCGCATCCCCGGTTGATTTTGCCCGCATCCCGCTCGAGATCATGGATGTCGGCTCAACCGGTGTTAAGCATTCCCTGGAGTTAGCCAAGCTCAAAAAAGCCACTTTCATGTTGGCCTCTACATCGGAAGTCTACGGCGATCCGCTGGTGCATCCGCAAAAAGAAAGTTATTGGGGCAATGTTAACCCCAATGGCCCGCGCAGCGTCTATGATGAAGCCAAGCGTTTCGGCGAAGCATTGACCTTTGCATACCATCGTGTGCATGGCGTTAAGATCAAGGTCGTGCGTATTTTCAATACCTATGGCCCGCGCATGCAGATCAAGGACGGCAGGGTGGTTCCTAATTTTATTGATCAGATCTTAAACCATCAGCCGCTGACTGTTTACGGCGACGGCAAGCAAACCCGTTCATTCTGTTATGTGGATGATTTGGTCGACGGTATCACCCGTTTGTTATTATCCAAACATGTCGGCCCCATGAATATCGGCAATCCCCGCGAATTCACCATTTTGCAATTCGCGCAGTTGATCAGGAAGATATACAACCCAAAGACCAGGATCATTTTCAAGGCTTTGCCCAAAGATGACCCCAAGCAAAGAAGGCCGGATATTACGCTGGCCCGCAAATCTTTAGGATGGGAACCCAAGGTCCGTTTAGAAGAAGGCATCAAACTGACCATGGCGTATTTTGCCAAGCAACAGGGCAAATAGCATATTTAGTGTTGAATACAGGTAGGTTTTTCTCTATACTACACAGGTTTTCAAATCCGGGGAGAATATGGTCACCAAAGAAGAAATCATTGCTTTTGAGGAAGAAATAGCCGGTATTTTTGCCACCGGCATCATCCGCGCCCCCGTGCATTTGCGTGCCGGGCGTGAAGATGCCTTGATCAAGGTGTTTAAGGACAATAAGATCGACGACAATGACTATGTCTTCGGCTTTTGGGATTCCCACGAGCTGGCTTTGCTCAAAGGCGTGCCGCGCGAGGCATTAAAACAAGCCATTGTGGATGGTAAAAGTATTTCCTTATGTTTCCCTGAGCAAAAAGTGCTTTGCTCCGGTATTGTCGGTTCCCTTATGGGTACGGCTGCCGGGGTGGCTTGGTCTTTGAAAACCCAGGGTAAAAAAGGCCGGGCTTTCCTGTTCTGTGGCGACATGTCCGCCGAAACCGGCATTTTCCACGAAGCCGTCAAATACGTGCACAATTTTGATTTACCAGCCCATTTCATCGTCGCTGATAATGGCGTATCGGTCATGACTGACACCCGGGCCACCTGGGGCAGTCAGGAACCTTGGTTTGTCGGCACTAAATATGCAAAGCACATCACCTATTTTAAATACACCAACGGCTACCCGCATTCGGGCTTAGGCAAATTGATCAAATTCTAAATATGACGACAACTACCCAGATGAAATACTTCGATGAATTAAAACGCACCATGGAATGGCTGGCCACCCAGCCTAAGGCAATGTTCGTAGGTCAAACTGTGGCGGGCCCGGGGACATTCATGTTCCAGACCTTGCGCGATTGCCCCAAGGACAAGACGCTTGAGATGCCCATCAATGAGAGTTTCCAAATGCAATTCTCAATCGGCATGGCCTTGGCCGGTTATGTGCCGATTTCAGTGTACCCGCGTCAGAATTTTTTGTTACTGGCTACTGCGGATATGGCCAATATGCTGGATAAAATACCGGCGATCTCCGAGGGTAAATGGCCGGTCAAGATGATCATCCGGGTCGCCACCGGCCCTGATTCACCGGTGCATCCGGGGCATCAGCACATCGGTAATTATGCCCAGGCTTTTGCTAAATTATTCACTAATATTGATGTCGTGGAATTAAATGACGCCGAGGAGATTTTCCCCGCCTATGAGCGCGCTTTTAACCGCAAAGATGGCAAATCAACAATGATCATCGAGCATGGTAATTTCTATAATGAAGAATATTACGCCAAGCGCATGATCCAACGTGATCCCAGCCATTAATTCATCCATGCAACGTCATTCGCGGATATTTATTGTTGGCCATCAAGATAGCATTGAGAATTCCCTGTCCGCTTATTTTACCACCCAGGGTTTTACCGGGGTGCGCAGCAATACCCACGACCGTATCGATGTCCTAAGCCAGCCTAAGGTTGAGGCTTTCTTTAAAAAGTTCAAGCCGGAATATGTTTTCTTAGGGTCAATACGCTCCGGCGGCATTGTGGCTAACCAAAAGCATCCGGCGGAATTTATCTTTGAGAATTGCCAGGCCCAAAACAATGTGATTCATGCCGCTTATGTGCATGGGGCTAAAAAGCTTTTGTACTTTAGCGGATCCTGCGCTTATCCTAAGGAAGCTAAACAGCCGATCAAAGAAGACTCTTTATTAAGCGGCCCCTTGGAAGGCACCAGCGAAGCCTATTCGGTGGCAAAAATTGCCGGGATCAAGATTTGCCAGGCATACAGGGCCCAGTATGGCTTTAATGCCATCGTCGCTGTGCCCGCTACATTATACGGCCCGGGCAGTGATACGGATATAGAGACAGCCCATGTGGCTGGTGCATTGATCGCCAAGTTTGCTAAAGCTGTTAAGGAAAATGCTAAAGAAGTCTCCGTGTGGGGCTCCGGCCGTCCCCGCCGTGAGTTTCTTTATGTCGATGATTTTGTGGCGGCCTGTATTTTTTTGATGGATAAATACAATGGCAGCGACCCGGTCAATCTGGGCTGCGGCACGGATGTGAGCATTAAGCAATTAGCTTTAGCATTAAAGAAGATCAGCGGTTTTAAGGGCAAAGTGGTCTTTGATCCATCAAAACCCGACGGTGCGATGCGTAAATTGATGGATAATTCACGCATCTTGAAATTAGGTTGGAAATCAAAGGTCGACTTAGAAAAAGGCCTTAAGGCCACTTGGGAAAATTATATAAATTAAAGTCAGGGGGATGCGATGAAGGTATTAGTTACAGGTGCAGCAGGTTATATCGGTGCGGTATTAACACCCACCTTATTGAATGCCGGGCATGAAGTCGTGGCTTTGGATAATTTCATGTACAATCAGAACTCATTGCTTGATGTTTGCTATCACGATAAGCTTAGCATCGTCAAGGGGGACGTGCGTGACAAAAGCCTCATGACCAAGCTCATGAAAGATGCTGATGCGATTTTTCCTCTGGCCTGTTTAACCGGTGCGCCTTTATGCGCCAAAGATCCCATAGGCGCGCAAACGATCCTGTTGGATGCCGTCACCATGATGTTGGCCATGTCGAGCAAAGAACAAAGGATCATCTTCCCTACGACAAATAGCGGTTACGGCATAGGCGAGAAGGGCAAGCATTGCACGGAAGATACACCTTTGCGTCCGATCTCTTTATACGGCAAATTAAAATCCGATGCGGAAAAAGCCATCCTTGATTCCGGTCATGGCATCACCTGGCGTTTGGCCACGGCCTTTGGCGTGTCCCCCCGCATGCGCCTGGATTTGCTGGTCAATGATTTTACCTATCGTGCGGTGTACGATAGGTTTGTGGTCCTGTTTGAAGCCCACTTTAACCGTAACTATATTCACGTGCGCGATATTTCCAAGGCCTTTGTGCACGGGCTTAATAACTTTGACAAGATGAAGGGCCAACCCTATAATGTTGGTTTAAGCGATGCCAATTTGACCAAGCTGCAATTGTGTCAGGAGATCAAGAAATTCGTCCCTGATTTCTACTTTGTGGAAGCAACGATCGGGGAAGATCCTGATAAGCGCGATTACATTGTCAGCAATGAGAAAATAGAGAAAACCGGTTTCAAACCGGATGTCTCTTTACAAAAAGGTATACAGGAATTGATCAAGGCCTATCAGGTCATCAAACGCAATCAATACGCCAACATCTAAGGACACTTAATGAAGCAACTTGATATCCTTTTTGTTCACCCCAATGCCGCCCAGCGCATTTACCAGGATTTAGCCAAAGATTATTCCGCCATTGAGCCGCCCATTTGGGCCGGCATGCTGGCCAGCCATTGCCGCGTCAAAGGCTTCTCCGTCGATATTTTGGATTGCGAAGCCTTGCATATGGATGAAAAGGCCTCCGCATCCCATATTAAAGAAGCTAATCCCCGGGTGGCGTGTTTTGTGGTGTATGGCCAACAGCCGTCTGCCAGTTCCCAGAACATGGATGGGGCTGTGGCTTTGGCTGAGACGCTTAAAAGTTCAGCGCCGGATATCAAGATCGTTTTTGTGGGTGGCCACATTGCGGCTTTGTCACGTGAGGTATTAGAAAAACACAGCGCGGTTGATTTTGTCTGCCAGAACGAAGGCGTATACACCATTTCCAATTTGCTTAAAACCAATTTGAAAGACAAGTTGGATTTAGTCGACGGCTTAGGGTATCGTAAAGACGGCGGTATCATGCTCAATAAGCCCTCACCCATTGTGGCTAAGGCTGATTTATCGATCGAGCTTCCAGGCATTGCCTGGGATTTATTACCGATTAAAAATTACCGCACCGCCCTTTGGCATGCCTATCCTAATGGTTCCAAGCGTCAGCCATTTGCGGCGCTGTACACCTCTTTAGGCTGCCCCATGAAATGCTCATTTTGCATGATCAATATCATCAACCGTCAGGAAAATGAATTTTCCGACGGTAGTGCCGTGTTCCGTTATTGGGACCCGGAGCATATCATTAAACAATTTGATTACTTTGCCGAGCAGGGCATCACCAATATCAAGATCGCTGATGAGCTTTTTGTGCTTAATGCCAATCACTTCATGAAGCTCTGCGAATTGATCATCCAGCGCGGTTATAAATTTAATATCTGGTGCTATTCCCGCGTCGATACGGTGAAAGATCATTTCCTGGCCACACTCAAAAAAGCCGGTGTCAATTGGCTGGCTTTGGGGATTGAAAGCGGGAATACACGCGTGCGTAAAGACGTTACCAAGGGCCGTTTCGAGGACGTGGACATCCGTGGTGTGGTCAATAAAATTCGCGACCATGGCATTAATGTCATCGGTAATTATATTTTCGGTTTGCCCGAAGATGATTTGGAAAGCATGCAAATGACATTGGATCTGGCCATGGAAATGAACACCGAGGAAGCCAATTTTTATTCCGCCATGGCTTACCCGGGCAGTCCCTTGTATGGCATTGCCAAAAAAGAAGGCTGGAAGTTGCCGCAAACCTATGTGGGCTTCTCGCAGCATTCGTATCATGCCCAGCCTTTGCCGACTAAATATTTGGGCGCCGAGCAGGTCCTGGCTTTCCGTGATGAGGCGTGGATGAAATACCACACCAATCCTAAGTTCTTGAATTTATTGACGGAGAAATTCGGCCAGGTCGCAGCGGATGAAACACTTAAATCCACCCAGATCAAATTAAAACGCAAGATCCTAGAAGCAGCTCCTGTTAAATAAATGATCATTTCGCGCACCCCATTTCGTGTTTCTTTCTTCGGCGGCGGTACTGATTACAATGGCTGGTTCAATGAGAATAAGGGTGCTGTTTTAGCCACCACCATTGATAAGTATTGTTATATCACCTGCCGTTATTTGCCTCCGTTTTTTGATCATAAAAGCCGTATCATTTATTCCAAAATTGAGCATATTAAAAATTTGGAAGATATTGATCATCCGTCGGTTCGTGAGGTTTTGCGTTTTCTCAACGTAGAGGACGGCTTAGAGATCCATCACGACGGTGATTTGCCAGCGCGCACAGGGTTGGGCTCCAGTTCTGCTTTTACGGTCGGTTTGCTCAATGCTTTGTATGCACTTAAAGGGCAAATGGTCACCAAAGAGCGTTTGGCCCGTGAAGCCATCCATGTCGAGCAAGACATGATCCAAGAAAATGTCGGCTGCCAGGATCAAACCTTGGCGGCTTATGGCGGGTTTAATTACATTGAATTCGGCGGGGCCAATCATTTACGCGTGCAGCCGGTCACGGTGACGGCGGAGAAGCAAAATCAATTGCAAGATCATCTGATGTTGTTCTTTACTGGTTTTTCACGCACCGCTTCTCAAATTGCTTCCCATCAAATCAAGAATATCCCCAATAAAAAAGCAGAATTAGGCCGCATGTATGAAATGGTGCAGGAGGCGGCCGAAGTCCTCAACGGCAATGATCT
>CAZBJT010000031.1:0-10689 GCA_964492215.1 uncultured Planctomycetales bacterium
TATGGGTGATAGAGGTGAAAAAGGGGAATAAAAAAGGCCTTTTTTCCAATGATGATTGGGATGACCAGAAATTTCCGTAATACCATTTACCTTCCGTGACATTGGCGGTGCTTTTTTCAAAGGTCATTGATTTTGCCACGGACAACAAATTAGCTTCATCACTTAAGACGCGGAAACATTTAGATGTCGATGTAAAGATAAGGGAGGCCACGATCAGCGTAAAAACAAGGCCTTTCCAATGGGACCGTAAAAAAGCGGATGTATTGCCTTTTTCTTTCCAAAGCATGACTAATGAGTAACCCCAGGTCAAGACCAGGGCCAGGATGATGTAATAAGAAATGTGGGTGAAACCAAATTTCATCCAGGAGGGGTTAAGGAGGGTACAGAGGAGCGCAATAACAAAAGTGATAAGCAAAGCGATGTTAGTCACAACCAAAGTTTATCATTGCCGTATTGTAAAACAAGAGGAAATAGGGGAATTTTATTGTTTTTGTCCAGGATGCAGGACTTCTGAAATGCGGATAAGATTTTTTCTGGAACTAAGCAGTTCTTCAACCGTCCGTAGATGATAGCTTGGGTCAATAGCACTGCTGTCGGCCGGCAAGTTGGTCTGAGGATTGAATTCCTGGATCACATAGATCTTATTAAAAAGATTATTTTTGAACTGTTCTAAGATGGTGGTTTTTTCCTGATTTGCGGTCTCAAAAGAGATTGCTCCGTAATTATAGACGACAAATTGCCCCGGCCGGCCGCAGATGATCAGCATATTTTTATCCGCATGTTTCCTAAAGAAGTCCAATTCATACCGGTAATCATGGATGATCATTAATCTATTGCTCAAGTAATCTTTAATAGCAATGGGATGATAGAAAATAAATAAACCTAGCGCGCCAGCTAGAAAGAAACGGGAGGCACGGGCGGAATAATTTGATATGGCGGCGCACAGATAAACAGGCAGGACAGAGAAAGCAGCTAAAAGCGGCATATATAATCGCCCATTTAAAGGGTGTTGGGTCATGCGTGCCTGATTATAGAAAAGAATGACGACAAAAAGCAATAATAGGCTGATGACCGAACAAGCAAACAACACCTGCTGTTTTTTTTGTGAAAATCTCCTTCTTTTTATAATAGCAGCGGCTAAAAGCAGGACTGCAATAAGACCGATGGCATTGGTTGCTCCGGAAAACCCTAATTTTCCGCTTAAGTCTAATATGTAGTTAAAGAATAATTTGGCGTTTAAAGCCACACTTTTGATACCGAAGGCCTTGACCCACGAACCGTCGGGCATGTCTGTATCGTATTCTTTTAAGTAAATGATCCGCTGCCAGATTAAAGGCAAAAGAAAAAATGGTATTAACGCATAGGCCGTACTTTTTTTAAAGAAATCAAGGCGCACATAGCGCGTAAGCAGCAAAACAACCATCACCACGATAAAGAAAAGGCATGATTCATAACGTATGTTGGCCAGCATGATGAGGGTCAAGGCAAGCGGGAGGAATGTTTTATGCTCAGGATTAATAAGAAAATAACGTAAACCTAAGAAGGAGGCGAAGATAAAAAGCAAATTAAATACTTCAAAACCGGCAGTGGTGGCGCTTAGACACATAAAGGGCTGGGACATGAGCAAGAGCATCCCTGCAAAGGCCCATAAGGGGGCAAGAGAAGACCGGATGATCAAATACAGCAAGAAGAGCGCGGCCCAAAGCACAAAATAATTCAACACAAAAGCATTGTCTACCCGATACCCCAGGAAGGCATAGACTACGGATACGAAAGTTTGGAACAATACCGGTCTTTTATCGATGGTGGTATTGGATGGTTGAAAGGTATAGTAATACCATTTACCTTCTGTTATGTTCTCGGCGCGCTTGCTAAAAGTCATGGATTTAGCAACAGACAGGACATTTGTTTCATCGCTGAGTACGCGGAAATATTGGGATGTTGAGGTAAAGATAAATGAGGTCAGTAAAAAAGAAAAGGCAATGCCCTGCCAATGGGACTTAAGGAAAAGGGCGGTATTCTGTTTTGCCTGCCATAAATAAAATAAGGCAAATCCCCAGGCAGCGATCAATACCAGAATAATATAATAGGAAAGATGGACAAACGAGAATTCCAGCCAAACTGGATTGATGAGGGTGTTGAACAGGATACCGGTAAAAGCGACCAATAAAGTTAGATTAATAAGAGGAATGAGCAAAGGATTTTCGGATGAAGAAATATCCTTCATTTTATTTCTCGTAATGATCAGGATAAGGGCCAGGTTGTATTATTGTGACTCCGGTATCGGTACGTACCAAATGAACAATAGAAGTTCCAGGGACCCAGCCGCAATTATATTGATTAAGGTAATACGGCAATGTAAAACACCAAAGTTTTCTTGGTGGGACAATTAAATTTTTTTCATTTGGATCTAAGCAATCATCGGGGTGTATTGAGAAATATACAGCACTAGTCCGTATGGCTTGCTGAATATGTTTAGCCCAAGCAAGATCATAGTTTTTGCTGAGTACATTTTTTGCCATCCTAATTTGTGCTACGACCATGATCATTACAATAATACACCCTATAAAACATATTGTTTTTTTCCACCAAGACGGCGGGATTTTCTGTAAAATTTCGTCAATGAGAAACTTAAGAATAATTATGTAAAAGAAAGAAAAGAACCAGTAGTAATATGTTGAGATCATGCCATAACCCAAATTTCGCAATGTCAAACGGCCAAAGGAGTATATTGCAGTCAAGCCGATTAAGCCGCAACACGCCCACAATGTGATAATTTCCGCACGGCCTTCTTTGCCACGACACACCCGGAGTAAAATGGTCGACATAACAGCAAGAAGCAAAAAGATGCCTATTCCACCCCAAGCTAAGTATCCTTCAACAGGGTCTCGCCGGAGGTCCCAGGTAAAGTAAGCCCAATCATCCAGCGATTTGTCCCAAGTCAATTGCATAGAAAATGGATTTAAAACGCTCCTGGTGCCCGATCCAAGATAGTGGAGAAAATTGCGTAGGGCCTCTCGAAGAAAAGAATAGCTTAATGAAAAATGATCGCTGGGCCCCATGATCGAGGGTGGTCGTACCGTCATCCAATTAAGAGCATTAATAGTAAAATACAAAATAAGAGTAGCGACGAGAATATAAATTAACTTTGATGTTACGAAAGTCTCTTTGACTTTATGTCGATTTCGAAATACAAGTGCTGGGGTTAAAAACATTGTCAACAGGATGAATGAGGCCGGTATAACCTCATGAAATAGCATTGACATGAATAGGGTTATGACTACACAAAGATATTTGAGGCGTAACTTTGATGAAACAATCAAAAAACCGACGAGGGCCAAAGCAACACTGAACATATAGGCGCTGATATGACGCCAAGCTACCATTTCAACGCCCATATATTGACTGGCAAAAAGGGCTGCAAAGAGAAAAGCAGTAATATTATTCTTAAAGCAAATTTTAAATACAAAATAAAGCAATACGACCACGGTCAGGTGGAGCATAATGCTAAATATGCCGACTATAACTAAATTATCCCGTAGGAAGATATCGGTAAGAGTTAGGAATAAATAAAGTCCCGGACGGAATAAAAAATAATCTCCGGGGCTATTCAGTCTTGTCCGAGAATAATTTATTGCATGCGCGAACCAAGCTTTAGTGTCCTGGAAACTATTGCGCTCGATCATGAATTCAATTTGATCTCGTCTGGCGTAATCCAGGTAACAGTGCTGGTAGATCATTGCGACAATGGCAAAGAGAAAGCAAACAGCAAGAGCGGTTTTCCATTGATAGAATTTCAAAATGATCTTTGAGGATGATATTTTTGATAAGAGATTGGACATAAGTATTAAACTGGAATGTTGATAATTATTTCAAAGCAGCATTATTATAATACATTCAAATATCTTTCTTATTAAAGTTTGGATATTCTTTAAAAGGGTTGTATCAATAGTATTAAAAGGTTTATACTTTCTTTAGAAAGGCAGGGACCAGATGGTGGTAGAGGCACTCAGAGAGCATTACGACCAACTTGCCGTCAAGTCGGGGTACTATAAAAAAATCAACCGGTATTATTACAATTTGCTTTATAAACAATACCGTTTTTATATCCCCGAAGGCAAAAAAGTCTTGGAAATCGGCTGTGGGGCGGGGTATCTGTTAAATGCACTTAAACCCTCAGCGGGTGTCGGTGTAGATCTATCCCCTAATATGGTGGAAGCAGCCCGGAAAAAGTTCCCGCATTTGCATTTTTATGCAGGCCAGCATCAGGACATAGGTGGCGATGACAAATTTGATTATATTGTGCTTTCCGGGGTTTTAGGTGAAATTGAAGATATTCAGGTATTCTTAAGCGGCCTGCACCGGTTTTGCCATAAAGACACGCGTATTGTGATTGAGTATTATAGTTACTTGTGGCAATACCTATTGAAATTAGCGGAGAAGGTGCGTTTGAAAATTCCTCAACGCACCCAAAATTGGATCACCCACCACGACATTGCCAATTTCCTTAATCTTTCAGGGCATGAACCCATTAAACTCGAACGCTGTGTTTTGTGTCCGGTCTTCATTCCAATTGTTTCGCATATTTTAAACAGGTATGTGGCTAAATTGCCATTGATCAATCCATTGGCATTGATTCATTTTATCGTGGCCAGGCCGGTATGGGCCGACCATCAGCAATACAGCGTTTCTATGGTGGTTCCCTGCCGTAATGAAAAAGGCAACATTGAAGAGGTCATTACGCGTACACCTATGTTCGGTACGCATCAGGAATTTATTTTTGTGGAAGGCCATTCTAAGGATGGCACCTATGAAGAGATTGAACGGGTGATGAAATGCCATCCGGAGAAGGACATTAAATTATTCCGTCAGCCTGGCATGGGCAAGGGAGATGCGGTGCATCACGGATTTAGCCGGGCCCAGGGGGATATCCTGATGATATTAGACGCGGACCTGACAGTGCCTCCTGAGGAGATGCCTAAATTCTATGAAGCCATCCGCAGCAATAAGGGGGAGTTTATCAATGGCTCGCGGTTGGTATATCCTAAAGAGAAAGAATCCATGCGGTTCTTGAACCTCGTCGCAAATAAATCATTCGGCTTGTTTTTTACATGGCTTTTAGGCCAGCGCTTTAAAGACACCCTGTGCGGCACAAAAGTTATTTCTCGTCGGAATTATCAGGAGTTGATCGCGCATAAAGCCTATTTTGGGGATTTTGATCCCTTTGGGGATTTTGATTTGATTTTCGGTGCGGTCAAAATGAATTTGAAAGTCATCGAAGTGCCCGTCCACTACAAAGCCCGCCATTACGGCACCAGCCAGATCCAACGTTTTCGCCACGGTTTATTGTTGGTGAAAATGTGCAGCTTCGCTTTACGCAAAATAAAATTTATTTAAAGATCGTCAGGTATTTCCGATTTGATTTAAATCCTGGAAGGAATAAGCTGCATTACCAGCTGCTACCAGCCCCGCCACCGCCAAAATTACCACCACCACTTGCTGCGTTTCCTCCACTGCCGGTGCCATGATTGCTGCCGGTCCCGCTGCTTGTTCCTGTACCAGTACCGGTCCCGCTTCCGGTTCCTGTGTCTGATGCAGTTCCTGTCCCTGATGCAGTCCCTGTCCCTGTATCTGTATTCGTATCTGTTTTTGTAATTGGCGGATTGCAAGGGTTAGGACAATCAGAACCGGCACAACACATAGGAGTCCCCTCACCGTTATCGCAACATTGGGTATCGGCATCACCACAACATGTGTCACCACACGCAGCTTGGCCAGCAGGACACTCACTAGTACCAGTCCCCGTACCCGTACCTGTTCCAGTACTTGTATTAGTATTTACATAGGTATTGGTGCTGGTACCTGTTTTGGTATTGGTACCTGTGTTGGTGTAGGTATTGGTACCCGTATTAGTGTTGGTACCCGTATTAGTGTTGGTACCCGTATTAGTGTTGGTACCCGTATTAGTGTTGGTGCCCGTATTAGTGTTGGTACCCGTATTAGTGTTGGTACCTGTGTTAGTGTTGGTACCTGTATTAGTGTTGGTGCCCGTATTAGTATTGGTACCTGTGTTGGTATCTGTTTTTGTAGACGTATTAGTGTTTGTGTTGGTTTTTGTATTTGTATTAGTGTTTGTATTCGTATTTGTAACTGTGTTAGTTTTTGTAGCTGTATTTGTGTTGGTCACTGTATTGGTGTTTGTATTGGTATTTGTGCTTGTCTTTGTGTTGGTATTCGGGCAATTAGGATACGATTGGCAGCTGGGTGATCCAGATGAGCCATCACAATATTTGCATGCATCGCCGCAATCAAAAGGAACTCCGCCGCTGCAATTACACGAGGCATCGTAAACCTGATTCTTCATGCAAGCATCGCCTTTGCAAGAATTCCCCGGAAGTGCGCCGCCTGGGCAAGCGCAAGAGCCATTGGAACAAGTCTTGGAGCCGGCGCAAGTTGTACCCGTACAGCTCTTTGATGCTGGTGCTGGCGTTCCGCCGCATTGAGCGGGTGTGGATGTTGTACAAGACTGGCTTCCGGAAGAGCCGCAGGCCGTGGCACTGCAATTACCCCAAGCCGTACATGTGCCATTGACCGGGGTAGTCCCGCTGCAATTTTGTGATGCAGGAGCCGCTGCGCCACCACATTGTGGAGCTGTTGAGGATGAGCATGTTTGTGTCCCGAATTTTCCACATTCACTGACACTGCAAGCACCCCAACCATTACATTTCCCATCGACGGGTGTGCTGCCGGTACAAGATTTAGATGCGGGTGCTACAGCGCCACCGCATTGAGAAGCTGTAGAAGAGGTACAAGACTGTGTGCCACTAACTCCGCAGGCTGTAGCACTACACGTACTCCAAGCATTGCAGGTGCCATCGACAGGCGTGTTACCGGTACAAGATTTTGATGCGGGTGCTACCGCCCCGCCGCATTGAGGTGCTACCGAAACTGAACATGTTTGTGTCCCGGTTTTTCCGCATTCGCTCACACTGCAAGCGCCCCAGGTGGTACATGTTCCGTCGACAGGAGTGCTGCCGCCGCAAGGCTGTACGGAAGGTGCTCCGAGCCCACCGCATTGAGACGCTGTAGATGTTTTACATGTCTGAGTTCCTGCAACCCCGCAAGCCGTGGCACTACAGGCATTCCAGGATGTGCAGCTACCATTGACCGGTGTGCTGCCCGTACAAGATTGTGATGTAGGTCCGGTGGTTCCACCGCAAGAAGCAGGCGTTAAGAGTGTGCGTGTTTGAGTTCCGCCGGCCCCGCAAGCTGTAGCACTGCAAGCGCTCCAAACACTATAGGTGGCATTAACCGGTGTGCTGCCGCTGCAGCTTTGAGTCGTCGGTGCTGGTTTACCACCGCATTGGGCCGAAGTTGGGGCTGTGCAAATTTGAGTTCCAGTCACACCGCAAGCCGTGGTATTACAAGCGCCCCAGGCGGTACACGTACCGTCGACAGGCGTACTACCCGTACAAGATTGCGATATTGTGCCGGTAGCCCCGCCGCAAGATGCAGCGCTTAAGAGTGCACGTGTTTGAGTACCTGTAGCCCCGCAAGCGGTGGCACTGCACGCACCCCAGGCGCTATAGACGGCACCGGCGGGCGTATTGCCTGTACAAGATTGTGAGGTAGCCCCCGTGGTCCCGCCGCAAGAGGCAGAAGTCAAGAGTGTGCGTGTTTGAGTGCCTGTGGCCCCGCAAGCGGCGGCATTGCAAGCGCTCCACGCACTATAGACGGCATTGACGGGTGTGTTGCCGGTACATCCCTGGGTTGTTGGTGCAGGTGTACCACCGCATTGAGCCGATGTCAACGATGAGCACTTTTGAATGCCGGACATCCCGCAAGCCGTGGCACTACACGCATCCCAAGCATTACAAACGCCATTGACTGCTGTATTGCCGGTGCAAGATTGTGATGTAGGCCCGGTGGACCCACCGCAGGCAGCCGCTGTAATGACTGAACGTGTTTGAGTACCATTAGTCTCTCCGCAGGTGGTGGCACTGCAAGCGCTCCATGAGCTATAGACTGCATTGACCGGAGTGCTGCCCGTACAACTCTTTGATGCAAGAGCAGCTTTACCACCGCATTGAGGAGCAGTGGATGCTTTGCAATCTTGAGTACCGGTTGCCCCGCAAGCGGTGGCGCTGCAAGATTCCCACGCCGTGCAAATGCCATCGACGGGTGTATTACCCGTGCAAGATTGTGATGTAGAGTCTGTGGTTCCGCCGCAAGAAGCAGGCGTTAAGAGTGTGCGTGTTTGTGTCCCGGTTTTTCCGCATTCGCTGACACTACACGCATTCCAGGCGCTGTAGACGGCGTTGACCGGTGTGCTGCCGGTGCAAGATTGTGATATAGACCCAGTGGTTCCACCGCAAGAGGCAGGCGTTAAGAGTGTGCGTGTTTGAGTTCCGGTAATGCCGCAAGCCGTAGCATTGCAAGCGCCCCAGGCGCTATAGGTGGCATTGACGGGTGTGTTGCCGGTGCATCCTTGGGTTGCGGGTACCGGTGCACCGCCGCATTGGGCCGGTGTCGATGCTGTGCAAGTTTGCGTTCCAGACATCCCGCAAGCCGTGGCACTACAAGCACTCCAGGCTGTGCAACTACCAGGGGTGGAGAGTGATCCTGTACAATCTTTTGAAGCGGGTGCCGGTGCACCGCCGCATTGGGCTAGTGTTGACGCTTTACAAGATTGAGTTCCTTTAGTTCCGCAGGCTGAAGCCGTGCAAGATTCCCACGCCGTGCAAGTACCATCGATGGGAGTATTACCGGCACAACTTTTTGCTACAGGTGCCGGTGCACCACCGCATTGGGCCGGTGTCGACGCTGTGCAAGTTTGCGTTCCAGACACCCCGCAAGCCGTGGCACTACAAGCACTCCAGGCTGTGCAACTACCAGGGGTGGAGAGTGATCCTGTACAATCTTTTGAAGCGGGTGCCGGTGCACCGCCGCATTGGGCTGGTGTTGATGCTTTACAAGCTTGAGTGCCTTTAGTCCCGCAGGTTGAAGCCGTGCAAGATTCCCACGCCGTGCAAGTACCGTCGACGGGTGTGTTACCGGTGCAGCTTTTTGTTGCAGGCGCTATATTTCCGCCGCATTGAGCCGACGTTGAAGCGGCACAAATTTGAGTTCCGGCAACTCCGCATGCTGTCGTGCTGCAAGTGTCCCATGCTGTACATGCCCCATCAACCGGTGTTGTTCCGGTGCAAGCTTTTGAAGTGGGGGCAGGTATGCCGCCGCATTGAGCCGGGGTTGACACTGTGCATGTTTGAGTTCCGGTTACACCGCAGGCAGTGGTGCTGCAAGCACTCCATCCCGTACAGGTGCCGGGGACCTGTGCATTACCGGTACAAGATTGAGTCTTAGGTGCAACTACACCACCGCATTGAGCAGGTGTTGCGGTTGAACACGTTTGAGTTCCGGTCGCATTACAAGCTGTCGTGCTGCAAGCGCCCCAGCTCGTACATGCACCGGGCACGGGTGTATCACCGGTACAGCTTTTCGATGTGGGTGCAGGTGCGCCTCCGCATTGAGGAAGTGTGGAAGAGGTGCAAGTCTGAGTCCCGCTGATCCCGCAGGCCGTGACACTGCAACCGCTCCAGGAATTGCATACGCCAGGAACGAACGGGGCAGGCGTGCCCACACAAACGCATGAAGAGTTATAAGTATCATTGATGGTGCACGGGTTACCGTCGCTGCACGGTCCGGTCAAATTAGCCGGGCAAGCGCAAGAATTACCGGAACAAATTTTAGGCGAGGGGCAGGTGCAATACATTTCGCAATTAGCCCCGGTACATTGGCTTGCCGAAGAGAGAGGTACTGCCGGGTAAAAGCCTGTATCAGTAGGCGTGGCGTTACACAGCGCGGCATTGGCTGGTTTAGAGCCTTGGCAGCAGGGAGAAGTATTGCAATTTAAACTTTGGTCGGGTAAGTCTTTGACACCATTGGGGCAATTGATGCGTGTGCGGGTCTGTACACCACCATCGCAATTCTTAGAGCAAGCACTCCAGGTGCTCCATGCACAAGCAGGCGGCGGCGTACCAAAGCAGCAAACCTTCTTGGTAGCAACGGTAGTGACGGTAGTGAAGATATTGCCGCCATTACCTTGGGTATAATGGTCGACCGGAAAACTTTCGTCATCGATGGGGGAGTAAGTTGGGTCACTAGGTGAGTACGTTGGACTTCCATCAATGACCGGGCATTTAGTAGGGTCACATTGCCTATCAGTGTCAGAACAAAAACGCAAGAAACACCCCTCGCGTGCATGAGCAACGCTGGAGAGGCCGAAAAGAAAAAGGAAAATTAGAAAAAATGACTTTTTCATTCGTTTTTAGATGCTTCCGTAAGAACAACAGCAAAAAAAAGATAAAATTACGCCACAGCAGCGTTAAGGACAATTCCTGCCGGTATAATTCGGGTTGTCAGGATCGGCGGGATCATCAGAACATCCACCATCTTTACAGCAGGTACCTCCACCACAGCAGGTAGAACCGCATGCGATACCACTATTGCACGTGCTGGTACCGGTTCCCGTCCCGCTACCACTGCCGCTACCTGTACCGCCACCACCACCACCGCCAGTACCTGTACCCGTTCCAGTTCCAGTTCCTGTGCCTGTTCCTGTGCCGGTTCCCGTTCCGGTTCCCGTTCCGGTTCCCGTTCCGGTTCCCGTTCCGGTTCCCGTTCCGGTTC
>CAZBJT010000032.1:0-4562 GCA_964492215.1 uncultured Planctomycetales bacterium
GCCACATACATGACCCCATCGACGGTCAAATCCTTCCTGCGGGTGGTCAAACGAATCAGCAAACTTAAATGCGGAGCAGGGGCGTGCCTGACAATATAGTTCACTTGTTCTAAATGCTGCTTAATGATCTCGTCATGCCCGTTGGGCCAAACAGAAGGACTATACTGGATCTCGTTTGACTTTAATTGCGCGTGCAGCTCGGAAATCAACTGTTCCGGTTCTACTTTCGCATGCTCCGCTGCAGGCACCGGCATGTCACTGCGCGCTAATGGTGCTATTTGCAGGCGCCTGGCAATGGCTGGGTTGGTGATGATCATCGACGGCAGACGCGGCTCATCGCTGCGTTCATAATCCAAACGGTCCCAATCTACAGGGAACACCGGTTCATGGTTCATGGTCAATACGACAGCACCGGCTTTTTGTGCGATAAATATCGGGGCAAAAACATCCCAGACCTTAGGATGCGGACGGGCATTCAAGGCCTGGTTTAAATTAAATTCTTTGGCGGCAATCAATTGGGCCAAACCGGTCAAACCGGCTGGACCGGCGAGGTCGCCGGTAATCGTCTTGCCATGGTCTTCAACCGTACCGAACCCTAGGGGCCGCACCATGTCCCACAAATCTTTGCCGCGGTCATCTTTATTGTTAACGATCGCCGCTAAATTTTCTACATCAGCACGGTCAGTGACATGCACCCGGCGACCATTAAGCCAGGCACCCTCTTGCCAGGCGGTGGCTGTTAATAAGGTGGCGCCACTGCCGTCCATGTCATGTTCCGGCATATATACAATGGCGAATTGCGGCACGCCTTTGACCAAACGTAGTAATAAGAATCCATAACCGGTGCTGTTAGGATCGGCAAAATGCTGGGTACCGTCGATCTCATCCGCCACCCAAACCCCGTCGGATTTAATATCACGCTCAAAGCCTTCTTCGCCGATTAACGCATCATTGGGTGTATGTTCCTTAAGGAAGGCCACCAACTTGTCATGCACTTCTTCATCACCGGCGGTAACAGGTGAATTATCGCTGCCTTTTCTTTTAACAGCAACGATCCTGGAGCGCTGACGCAATAAAACTTCCCTGACCGTTTTGGTCGAAAACGCATTAAATTCCTGGAATAATTCTTTTTCGGTCAGTGCAGCGGCCTTAGTTCCCAATACAAAAATAAATTGACCCTCGGCGTTGGCACGGATATGCAATTCGCTCAAATCTTTAATGACAATGTGGGCACCGGCTTTATACAGGCTGTCTTCATCATTGGCGCGGGCCACACCGATGATCAAACCGATGCCGGCGGCAACGGCAGAAGCTACACCCGTCGGGGTATCGTCAAAAACAATGGCTTGGACAGCGGGCAGATCTATGGCACGGGCCGCGGTCAAATAAATATCCGGGGCAGGTTTGCCATTTATCACATCTTCCCTGGTCACAATCGCTTTAAACTCTTGAGCTACACCTGTGGGTGCCAAGGAAGCTGTAGTGGGGGCACGTTGAGAATTAGTGCCCACCGCCATCGGAATGCTGCGGGTTTTTAATCCGCTGATCAAATCTACAGTGCCGGGGTAAGCGATGCCAGTCTTACCGTTAAGCAATCCCAAGAATAATGACCGGATTTCTTGGGCGATTTGTGTGACTCTAGGTGCTAATAAAGGATAATGCTGGGCGATGATTGTTTCAGCCGTTCTCCCCCTGCAATTGGCTAAAAATTCTTCACGGCTTAACGTATGGCCGTGCTTCGCAAATACTTGCTGATATGCTTCGCCGTAGATCATCTCGGTATCGACGATCACCCCATCCATGTCAAAGATAACACCCTTCAAAGGATGATTGGCTAATTGTTCATTCTTAAACTTTTGGTCAAAGGCCTCGGTGTCAGCCATGGCTGAGCCGTCTTGGTCTTTGAGGCCACGGGCCAGATGGCTGACCAATTCGTGGTAGAGGATCTTGACGCGTATGGGTTGCGGCAAGGCGAAGTAATGCGGGTGCAGGTAAACAATATTAACGCCATTATTTGTGGCCACATAAATGATTTGATCACCGGGTTTGCTGCTGTCCTGTAAATCACTGGATAAAGTTGTGGGTGTAAAAGCCACCAGGCCTAAATCAGCCGGCGGGCCGCGCAAGCGGTCGCGTAACATAAATACGTCGTCTTTAAGTCTACCGTTCCATAACGCATCAATCGATTCTTGTACTTTCAATACGGTGCCCTGCCGCCAATTCATGATAACGGTACCCATCCGGGCTTCATCGCCCTTGGTGTGCTGGGCTTTCATGGCCTCATGGATGCCCGGCGTAATGGGCATGGTGTTAAAGGCGGAGAGTTGTGCCGGGAATCTAGCTCTCCAGGCATTTTCAACTAAACCTTTCACCGGCCCATTTTGGCGGATGATCGGCAGCACAAATTCATTAAGGGCATTATTTAATAAATGGCTGTTGGCATTTCTCAACAATGTCGAATGAATAAAAACGACCCAGGCTTTGCGGCCGTTCCGATGCAAGACATAATTCACCGCCAGTGGCGTGTCCATAAAATCGCTTACCCACACATGGCGCCTTGTCCCGATTAGTTGATCCAATGCCGCATATCCGCCGCCGGCAACAGTCCTTAAATACTGGTCTTGGGCATCGCTCAATGGCAAAGCATCTTTATAATCAAGCCCGCCCGGCCCTTGCATAGGCAAGACATAACTCTGCGCATCTTCTTCCGCGAACCATTTCAAAAACTTGATATGACGTTTCGTATTTTCACGGTCATTCTTGGAACCAAATTCTTTCAAAGCACCTAATTCATGGTAAATGGTGGCTGCTATTTGCACGGGCGTCCAAAAACCGGACTTATCAAAGTCCCCGTGGCGCGATAAAACAATGTGTTCCCGCTCTTCATCCGAATTTCCGTCACCTACATAAACAGCACCTAGGAAAGTCTTTGCATACCCAATTAAGATTTTGCGGTAAAGATTCGGATCTAATTTTTCTCCCATGACCATGCGTTTAAACCTTGGAGCCATCTTCCGATCATCATCAGAGGCGTTCGACCTGTTTAAATGCCTTAACAGCAGCGCCACAAATGCTTGCTCCATGGCAGGGTAATTCCTGTCATCCAGGCTCACTGTCTCGCCATCTGAAATAACCGTTGATAATTCCTTCTGGGCAAAAAGTGATTGCCGGGATTGATCCTGTAATTCTATCTCCGGAGAAAGACGATTAGAATCACGCAGGCCGCTGCGGGCGCGTAATTGAGTTTTCCATGCATCATTGATAATCAAACCTAGTCCTTCAAAGAAATATTGGAACGCACTAGCTTTGTTATTACGCACTAAATAGTCGATTAAGCTGCTCTCGACCTCTGCTTTTGACAAGTTCCTATTGCTCTTGATGATCGGTAAAATAAAGCCCTGTAAAACCAAGCTCAACATGTCGTGATGCTGTGCTAAGAAGTTGGGGTGAATGAAGATGACCCAACGCTTGTATTGTGCCCGATCAATATAGTAATTCATCGTCAACGGTGAGTTGATGAATTCACTGACCCAAACATGCGTATTTACATCGACAAGTGTGTTTAATTCAGCATAACCCCTGGAACCAAGCATTTGATTTAATAGCCCCTGCTGTTGAGGGGTCAACGGCAAGGCATCCCTGGACGTACGCAAATAAGGCACCCCAAAAGGCAGCATATGTCCCCCTTCAGCGAACCATTTGAGGGCCTTGATATGCCGCAGCTTGTTTGTAGTATGGTCTTTCTTGCCAAATTGCTGCATAGCACCCATTTCATGGTGAAGTGTAGCCATCACTTGCGGCGGTGTGGTCAATCCATTTTTCTTAAAATCATCATGTTGAGACAAAAGGATATGTTCCTGTTCATCGAGGGTGTTGAATTTCTCATATCCTGTTTCGTCGTGCTTATACACATGGCCTAAGAATTCTTTCGTGTGCTCTGTCAGGAGTATTTTATTACTTCTCAGGCTGCCACCGAATGGACCCAATGTCATGCGCGTCAAATGATTGGCCATGTCTTGCTCTTCTTTGGCCTCGGCATAATCTTCAGCCGTGACACGCGGCCGGCGTAAATAATTCAGTTCTAGCTGTACGCCTGGGTTATTGAGATCTGTTATTCTTTTTTTGATAGGCAGCTTCATTACCCTGTCGACCTCATGACGCAAAGTCAAATCCACAGGGTAAGCGACCTCCGGGGGCATGCGCGCTATGTCACCGGCATCATCATTACTGCTTACCGTATACATCGGCTGAACATTGATCTTCCGTTGGTAACGTTTGTCTAAGTTGCTTTCCTGTTCAGGCAAGGCCACCGGTGTACGGGTGGTGTCGCGTCCGGCGGAGAATGGCGTAATCCCTAAGCGCGGGATATAGAACACAACCTTATTCAACACGGGGATGCTTCTTAAGAAATTACCAAATCTATTCAGGAATCTATACTTGGCCGGGAAGCGTAAGTACACGGCGGCTTGATATTGGGCATTGATCATCACCGAGTACACGACTAAACGTTCCAACACATCTGTGGTCAAATGGAAGAATTGCTTGCCGGCTTCGCTTAATTG
>CAZBJT010000032.1:4662-8015 GCA_964492215.1 uncultured Planctomycetales bacterium
GCCCCACGGAAAGTTAAATGGGCCACGTCAGGCACGCCTTGATTGGCCGGATCGCCAAAGAAGTAAGCTTTTTGCATCCAACCATAGAGTAACGAATTATACTTTTGGGCATTGATGGTGACTAATTGCGCCAATGGTTCGGTGTCGAGGAACACGCCGGCACCCGGACCCTGACGGGCAAACATCGGACGGTTGCTGTACCAGCGCCACACCGTCACAACCATTAACCAGTTGATGGTCAAGAAAAATGCCACAATAAGTGTTTTGCCTATCGTGCCAAGCAAGCTCGTACCCAACCAATGTATATTGATCGAAGATATGGCATGCGTCACTACGCCCGGTACAAATAGGTGGCCCAGTACCAGCCCTGTTATAGTCACCGCAAGCACACCCAATCCAATCAGGGCTTTCTGACGGGATTGCCAGTTGAAATTAACATACTGCACCATGCGCGCTAAAGCCCAGATGATCGCCATGTAAAAGGCCACACCCGCCACCGACCATAGGGTCGTTAAATAAATCACGCTGCCTAAGAAGATAAACCCAACAATGTTCTCCATCATCGCCTTAAAGAAGAACACCGAGCGGTCCGTGATGCGTTCATTAAGCGCTGTGCCATTGGTGATGGCTTGTGTGGCAAAATCAATGGAACGCTTTTGATGCGCCAAAAGGATTTGAATGTCCTTGTCCGTCAACTGGATGTTCCACGGGTTATAAGCAGGCAATGCTTTACGCAAATCACGTATCAATTCCAGGGCCAGGCGGTCTAATGTCGCCTTCATTAATATCTTGCCGGCAAAATTCGTTTCATTGGTAAACAGTTCGCCCATGACGAACATGTTCTCGGTAAACAGCTTGCCCGGCTCATCGGTTAAATTGATGATCGCATCCGGACGCCCGGTCACGGTAAAGATGTTGCGTCGGACAAAATTCTCACCGAAGCTCATGGCCAAGCGGATCTTGGCCGCGCGGCTGGCAAAGGTCTGGCCTGATTCAGAGATGATAAAGACAATGGTGCGTTCATTGATGCCGACGGACAATGGGTCTTCGATGACCTCATTGGATGACATGGCTTCGATCTTCAAATTCGACACGTTTTGCTTGAACGAACCAGGCAATTGGCCGGCCAAAACCTTGTGCAGCATACCGGCGCCAAGCGTCAAGGTGTCACCATGACCCAAGATCAATACATCAATCGGTTCACGCTTAGGTAAATTAAGCGGTAATGTCTCACGATGGCGGGATGTAAAGACATACTCAGAACCTTTTTGACGATAACCAGCGACGACGCTGCCAAAATCCTCACGCAATAATTTTTCATGCTTACTGATCTCATCTTTGCGCATCAGCCACACGGCTTCATCGAACTTGGTGGTCTGATAAACTAAATTCTGTGCTTCCTGCAAGCGACGGCCGTTCCTGCCTTCATTGATGGCAGCGACGATCTCGGCCGCCAATCTGTCGGCCCAGGCATAAAGCATTTGTTCGGCCTGGTGACGGATATAATAAACCCCGTTGGTGTGCTCGGTGATTTCCTCGACCATTTGGGCGGCCAGCATTTCATGGTCGGCCTTGGGTAAATTCAATACAGCCGTAACTTCCAATGCCAGCTTGCGGTATGCTTCCTTAGCATCACCTTGGATGGTGCTGTATTTAGAACTATTGGCCGCGATATAATCTTCAATGAACTTGGCTAAGTTACGTTCCACTAAATGACGACGGGCCACACTATTGATCGATTCCGGATCATCAAACAGGCGATGCATACGGGCTAAACGGGATGGTACAGCCTGTTCTTCTTCATGGGCCTTATTATTACGGTCTTTATACGGGAACGGTTCTTGATAATAACGGCTATAGGGATGCTTCTTAAAATTCGGATGATCAGGATTGCTCGGGAATAAGCGTCGTAAAATATCCCCTTCGGTTAAGTCACGGCTGTTCTTGCTGTCGCGGACCATCAACTCCAATTGCTGGGTTTCCGGATTAATGGTCATGGACATCACTTCATTGTTCCTCGAATTAAGCGTTAAGCCCCAATCCATAAACCCAAATGGTCCGAATTTACGGATCAGCGGTAATGGGTCAGAACCGAAGGCCACCGCGATCTTGGCATTGCCATTGGTCCCGGCCCGGCGGGCAAAGGTCATGGCCAAATCCTGGGTCTTGGAGAACATGAAGATGGTATTCGGTTCATTAGGCGTATTGACGACCAAGCCAAAGCTGCCGATGGAACGTTCGGATAATTCGCTGACAGATTTAAACATATCATTGGTAAAGAAGGCTTCAACTGTCTTGGCCACAAAGGCCTCCAGCTGATCGTCGTCGATCTTCCAGGCGCGGATCACAGGCCCTGCATCTTTATCAGCCCTTAAGGCCTTGACCATCTCGCGCTGGATGACCTGAATCAATGAGCGTTGATGGGCTAATCCAGGGTAACGGGCCAAATCCTGGGTCGTAACATAAAGGTCGCGTAATTGTTTCTTGCCCTGAAGCATGGGGCGGCTGATGGCTTGGAGCTTTGTTTCGAAGATACGGTCCAGCGCTGCAGCCACGGCCTTGCGATGCTCAATAGCCAAAGGACGTTTACGGGCATCGGCAAAAGAAGTGTTGATCGAATGCACATATGCATACAATACCGACGCCAGCCATGAACCATACGTATAGTTGAGCCTTAAGATACCGGCGTTATACGGTGAATCGCCCGGCGGCATGAAATCTTTTTCTTCAGCCTTGGGATCAAATAATTGCGACTCACCTTTATAGATGGCGTTAAACCATTGGGCCATGTCACCGCCGGTGGGGATATCTTCCGACCATAAGTTGTAA
This sequence comes from uncultured Planctomycetales bacterium, assembly GCA_964492215.1. GTDB lineage: Bacteria > Omnitrophota > Gorgyraeia > Zapsychrales > Fredricksoniimonadaceae > CAYNTZ01. The sequence continues at coordinate 7,492 of CAZBJT010000032.1, forward strand.
TTGTCAAAGTCACCGTTGTGCGTGATCACAACCGCAGAGTTACGTAACTTCTTCTCAGGGATTTGCTGGCCATTGATCTCATAGCGCTCGCTGGCGTGGATGACGATCATCAGCTCGCTAAACGGCATAGGCCATGACCACGGATGGGCGCTCTCGTCGATGTTCCAGCCTTCTTTGGGAGGCGCTGTGGCAAAACGCACGTGACCGCGGAACATATGCACCCCGCTCAATCCCTGTAAATCTTTCTTGTCCAAATGCTTTTGCAATTCTTTGGAGAATTTGTTTAACATCTCATAGGCGATCAGCGTGCGCTTGGTGGCGTCGGCCTTGGCGATGATGGGTACCACATATTGGCCCTTTTTCATATTGGCAATGTGCCCGCCGGCCTGGCCGCCGCGGGTGGCTAAGTCGTCGATGACTTCCAATAATAATTGATGAACCCATTCTGGGTATGCGTCGTTTTGCTCTAAATCAAAATACATAAAGCCGTAATTACCGCAGTTCTTGCCGGCATAGTCGGTGGC
>CAZBJT010000032.1:8115-10442 GCA_964492215.1 uncultured Planctomycetales bacterium
GTCGTTGATGTTGACCATGTCGATGCGGATGACATTTCATTTGTTGCAATAGGTTTTGCTGCCTGTGTGCCGGCAGCGGCGGCAGCGACTTGTTTAGCCTTACCCTTTTTAGTTAATCTGATTGTCGATATCTTGGGCCAGAAACGGCGAATCGCTAAGAATGCACCGATGGCCGCAATCACACCACCGATAGACCAGGCAATAGCTTTAATGTTCCAATGATGACTATTGTGCGTTACCTGAACCGGATGCTGAATGGCCGGTATTGGTTTGGACACGACCGGTTTAGGGGTAATAGCCGTCGGGACTTTGGGTTGAGCTTTGGCTTCTGGTTTGACCTCTGCCTTAGGCTGTGGTGGCGGTGTAGGATGTAAAAATTCTTTGGCTTCGTGACGCACAGATGCATTCGGGTGATGCAAATTCATGGCCGCGATCCAGCGTTCATTGCTGCCGGCCACACCTTGCAGGCGCTGCAGGGCTAACACCTGGTCTTGAGGCAAACGATGCCCGTCGGTAATAACCTTGTTCTGTTCTTGGGCTAATACATTGCTGGATTCATCTGCTGACGCCATGGCCCAAATGGATGCTTCCTGCAAGGTCATGGCATCGCGCAATTTCTCGACGGACGGATAGATTGCCGGTTCCTGCTTGGCCAAAGCGGTATACGTCGCCGTTAATGTTTCAGCCCTCTCCTGCGGCTCAACCGTTCCATAGGTGGTCAAAACAATATTGTCCAAACGCTCATCGCGGGACAAATGTGTATCAACGGCCTTGGCGGCAGATTCATGCATTAATGCCGGCCCATGCCACTCCACGGCATAACGGGTGTCGGGAGACCTGGGCATGTGCGCTGCTACAATATCTGACTGATGATAATTGCTTTCATGCACGACATGACCGATGTCCCCGTTGCTGCTTTGGGCCTGGGCGCCAAATGCACCGCCAAAAGCGATCAAAACGACAAACACACCAATGACAATCATCCGGGCCAATTTTAATAATGAGAACGATTTGATCTTTACGGTATTTCCTCTGACAGCAGGCTGAGATATGACTAAAGCATTGATGCGCTTTACTTCCGCTTGGGCAGCTTTATACTCAGCCCGGGCTTTAATTTCGCGCGGGTGCTTATACACATGTTCCATCCAGGCTGCTTTAATTTGCTCTATCACACCAAGACTGGCCGCATGGGCCTGGGCAGCCGTAATAGCCTCAGCCGTGAAGCGTTTGGCCTGCTGCAATTCAAGGTAGCTCATTTCTAATTTGGTATCAGCCATGGCTGCACCATTGACATCGCTTAAACCCTTGGCGATATGGCTGATCAATTCATGATAGAGGATTTCAATACGCTGGGCTTGCGGCAAGGTGAAGTAATACGGATGCAAGTAGACGACATCGCTGCCGTTGGTGGTGGCCACATAAATCTTTTTATCATTCGGATTGCTGCTGTTGCTCAAATCAGCTCTGAGGGTAGTCGTAGTAAAACGTATCGTGCCTAAATCAACCGGCGGCCCCCGCAAACGGTCGCGCAACATGAACACATCACCTTTAAGCGTGCCATTCCATAAAGCATCGACGGCATCTTGCACCGTAAATACCTCAGGAGACTCCCAATTCATACTGACCGTGCCCAGGAGGGCTTCCGTACCATGGGTGTATTGGGCTTTCATGTCCGCATGGATCGCTGATGTGATAGGCATGGCGATATAAGGCTTTGTTTGTGCTTTCTTTAATGCAGCTACTTCTTCCCTGGCATGGCCTGAAAAGAGCACCATGTTGGCAGGTGTAAATAAAGGTTTAAACCAATTTAACGGATTATCGACCCAGCGCACCACGGCATTCAAGAACGCTGCGGTGCCGTATTCCAGACCACCCACATAATTTTTCCGTAAAGATTCTTCAATCTCTTCTGCCTTTTCTTTAGCAACACAAACTGAAAAATCAAATCCGGTTTCTTCGTAAGCTAACCAATCATTGCCGGTTTTCTTGGCATCATCTGCAGCATAAGCAATATCGATACCTGAAAAGACCTTATCTTTATGATATTCACGCAATGCATTTTCCTGATAGAGCTTATACTCAACTAACTCATCCCCGTCAAAGTAGGCCAAATTACCACCGCCGTTGGCAATCACAATAATATGGCTGCGTAAATCTAAAGGAATGCCTTGGTTATGGACAAGCCTGCGACCGGTCCTCTCCAAATCATTTCCGGAGGTAATGATGGATACGCCACCGATGCGGTAATAACGGACAAAACTATCACGGGCAGCACTTTCACTCATGGTCGGATTAGTCAATCCATGCGGCTTGCCATAGGCCGTGCC